>CAYNLS010000063.1:0-6051 GCA_964398125.1 uncultured Gammaproteobacteria bacterium | reverse complement strand
ATCGCGAGACCAGCCACACTGGAGCAGGAAGAAGGAATCTAAGCCACGCAACCAACTTTTTCTGAGAAGCTTGGCGTATGGCTCAATATCGACACGACCTCACTTGCCATGACTTTTCCTTTCTCAACAGCCTCGCTCACCAGAAACGAAGGTATATTGTATGGTATAAATCAACATGACGGGAGTCTTATCATCTTTGATAGATTTACTTTAGAAAACGCCAACTCTGTCATCTTAGGAAAATCCGGCGGCGGAAAAAGTTTTCTTGTAAAGCTTGAAGCTTCAAGACTACTTATGTTTGGAGTTGATGTCATCATCATTGATCCTGAAAATGAATATCACACGCTTTGCAACAATATTGGCGGTGAGTTTGTCGAATTTTCAACAAAATCTCAGTACAAATTAAATCCATTTGATCTTAATGCTGAAAGCCCTGAGCCGGATGAACTTTCAAATAAGATTTTAGACCTACATTCTCTCATGAAAGTGATCATGGGTGATATTTCGCCTTCTCAGGATGCGCTTTTGGATCGGGCGCTTGTACTTACTTATCGATCGAAAGGCATCACGCAGGATCCGGAAACATTTAAATTTGAAGCGCCACTTCTTGAGGATTTATACAAAATACTTATCGGTATGGAATCGGCAGATGCCCGCGATCTTGCCGACCGGCTTGAAAAATATGTTCAAGGATCGGCGGCCGGCATTTTAAACAGTAAAACCAACTTTAATATTAAAAACAGATTAACCGTATTTGGCATACGTGATCTTGAAGAAGATTTGCGGCCGGTGGCTATGTACATTGTGCTTGACTATATCTGGCATACGGTCCGCCGCGGAGATCCGCGAAAACGAGCGCTTGTTGTGGACGAAGCGTGGTATTTAATAAAAAATAAAGATTCAGGCGCTTATCTTCACAATTTTGCCAAACGGGCAAGGAAATATAAGCTTGGTATGACGACGATCACTCAGGACGTCGAAGATTTTTTGGCTACAGACGAAGGACGCGCGATCATCACCAACTCAAGTCTTCAGATCATTCTCAAACAATCAACGGCCGCAGTTGACAAGATCACAAAAACTTTTTATCTAACCGGTGGGGAGAAGCACTTCTTGCTTTCCGCAGGTGTCGGCGAAGGACTCTTTTTTGCAGGGCAATCACACGTAGGTTTCCAGGTGGTCGCTTCGGAATCTGAAAAAAGTCTGATAGAATAAATGCTGCACGTTAATTCACAGAGTATGAACAAGCTACCGCTTATAGAAAAAGGTCTATCAGGCTCAATGAATTTTCAAAAAAAACAGTCACGAGGCTCCGGATTTGCATATTGGAGTTATATTATTGGTATTTTTGTCTTTTTTTTAATCGTGATTGTCCGCTTGTTTCAGGTCACGGTAGTGAAGGGAAGTTACTATGGCACTCTTGCCGAGAGTAATCGCGTACGAGAGGTTGTGATCGAAGCGCCGCGAGGAACTATCAAAGACCGAAAAGGCATAATACTTGCAGCAAACCACATGCCCGAAGACAAAACTGATTCTTTAAATAGAGTAGTTTCAAATAGAATTTATTATAAAGGTCTGACTGCAAGTCACATCATAGGTTATGTGCAAACTGCGGATAAGTCCGATATAAAGCAGGATCCATGTTTGTATGGACTTATGCTTGGAGATAAAACCGGAAAGGATGGTGTTGAGAAACGTTTTGAATGCGAACTTCGAGGTGAGCATGGTAAAAAACTTATAGAAGTGGATGCATCGGGAAATTACAAGCAGACTCTTGATGTGCTTCCACCTCAATCTGGCGCGGAATTACAACTTGCGCTTGATGTCTTTTTACAAGAAAAGGCCAACTCACTTCTTAAAGATAAAAAAGGAGTGATAGTTGCGGTTAAACCAGATACAGGTGAAGTTTTGGTTCTTGATTCAAGTCCAGGGTTTGATCCACAAGTATTTGAGGACGGAGATACAAAAAAATCAGCGGCTTATTTAAAAGATCCTGACAAGCCTCTTTATAATCGTGCAGTCGAGGGCCTGTATCCTCCAGGTTCGGTGTTCAAACCATTTGTGGCAGTATCGGGACTTGAAGAAAAAGCAATCACCACAAAAACGATATTTGTGGATAAAGGTGTGCTTGAAGCTGGTCCGCTCAAATTTCACAACTGGTACTTTCTTGAGTACGGCCGCACCGAAGGTGATGTAGATATTTATAAAGCTCTAAAACGATCAAATGATATTTATTTTTATCAACTTGGAGGAAAGTTGGGACCGGAAAAAATAAAACGCTGGGCAGAACTGTTTGGATTTCAAAATAAAACGGGCATTGGTTTTGAAGAGCAGCAGGGCATTATACCGACCGCTTTTTGGAAAGAAGACACTCTGCATGAAAACTGGTATTTGGGAGATACTTATAATTTATCTATAGGACAGGGCTATGTTTCCGTGACCCCACTTCAGATGGTGGTTGCGACAGCCGCCTTTGCCAATGGAGGTTATCATTGTAAACCTATGCTTTTGAAAGCCGGGTCAACTCCGAAACAAACTCCAAGCTGTGAAAAAATTCCAATGTCTACAAAAACCTATGAAACAGTACGCGAAGGCATGAAACAAGCATGCGAAACGGGCGGCACGGGTTACCCTTTTTTTGATTTTAAAGTGTATGAAGCGACGGTTTCGGCCCAGCTTGCAAAACTTGATAAAGATTCATCGGAAAGCGCAAAACTTACAAGACTCCCAAAAAAGCCTGTTAAAGTAGGTTGCAAGACAGGAACGGCAGAATCACATGCGACCTCGGGCAAGCCACATGCTTGGTTTACTGTTTTTGCTCCTTTTGAAAATCCCGAGATTGTACTCACAGTACTTATCGAGGAGGGAGGGCAGGGGTCTGATGTTGCCTCACCTATAGCAAAGGAGATTCTTGAGGCGTACTTTGAAAGAAATGAGTGAAAGTCTTGATGAAGACCATTTTGAATTAGATTGATAGTGTGACTTATAGTATAATACATTTTCTATGGCTTATGATGTACCACCAAAAGTAGGAGTTGTCACTGATCCTGAGTTGCCAGAATACCAAACAGGCGCCTATAAACAAAGAGCTGGAGAAATAATCTTAGGATTTCTTGAAGGGATAGATATCGCAAAGTAGAGTAAATATCTGAATTGTTATACAGTACAATTTATAGATATTTTACCACAGCAAGTTTATCGTCCTTCAGCAGGAGATATTAACATATCTAGATCAGCTCTTGGATTTATGTTATATACTAACACCGATCCTTCGTTGATTTCTTTACTTAATGAATGTCGAGAGGAGCGCGGAAAATCGAGAACAGTAACTCCTCTGCGAGCAAAGCCGGAAGTAATGATGGCGATAGTGCATGGGATCAACTATATTAAACTTATAATAGAGCGGAAAGAAGATTACATATTAGAAGATGGCTTAGATAGTCCAGAAAAGTGGTTTGAGGTATATCAAAGAATAGCAACCGATCCAGCCTATAGAGAACTGTATAAACGTATTCTTCTAGAACGAGATATAGTAACAACCTATCCAGTACGTGCAATCGGACCACATGCCGTCACAAGGCTAGTCTATGGAGATGAACCAGTAAATATAGGCGAGATGGGCAGTGGTCCAGGACATTTATTAATACGTATGTCTACGCCAGAGGCTGCTGATTATGACCCATACAACTCTGTAGATGAAACTGCATACGATGGGGAAGAGGGCATAATACAAAAAGCCGCTCAAAGACCAATAAATCTGGTATTTGGGGTAGGAATAGAAAAAAATCCTATAAAGACAAAATCAGATCTGGACTGGTATATGGCGTGCGGACATCCAAAAAATATGAATCCAGTTGATTTACGCAAAAAAAGAGCGAGACTTGATCATTATGAAGAAATTAACAAAACTCATCATAGAAAAGTGGTAAGCATGCAACAGGATATGAGATTCCCAATTGCAGGAGAAGATTGGTGTGATGTTGTATATGCCGCCACTTCAGCTTATCTGATACCGCGAGGTCAACGTACAGAGATGTTTGAGAAATGGCAACAACTTTTGACGGATAATGGTCTTATGATTGTTGAGGATAATTGCCGTATAGGTGAAAACGGAGAGTTGGATTTTGGGGATTATGGAGATCATCCTTACGCTCTTATTGTTCGTGGGAAAACAACTGGTAATAAATGGTTGGAAGTTGCGCGATTTTCAGACAGTCTATGTTCAGAGATAACTAATGGAAGGGACATGGATGAATTTATGGTGATGGCGCGTTCATTTCAGACAGCTCGAAACGGTTCTCATTAACTTCTTGTAGATATTTACTTCCTAGGATATAATTGTCTTCGGCATATGAAAGTCTTTCTAGTTAGTACACCAAGAGGAGAAGGAGAACTGCGTGAAAAGTACCGTCTAATATATGACGAGATTCAAAAAATGGGATATAGTCATGTATCTGATTTTATCCACACAAACTCGGTCGGTTTTCAAGGCAAAATGGCGCGTGGTAGAGAGGAACATAAAAAATTTTACATTAGCATGGTAAAAGGAATACAATCTGCTGATATTTGTATCTTTGAAACAAGTATGCCAAGTTTAGGTGTTGGATTTTTGATTCAAACAGCTCTTGATTACTCAAAACCAGTAATCGTTCTATATTACAAAGATAATACAGCTTATTTCCTTTCAGGAATAGAAGATGATAAGCTGATTATTTCAAGTTACGATGATAAGAATCTAAATAAAGTTCTCAAAAAAACACTAACTCAAGCCCGAGAAAAACGCGATAAACGATTTAACTTCTTTTTAAGTCCCAAACTTTTAAGCTACCTTGAAGATGTCAGTAATGAACAGGGTGTCACCAAGTCAAAAATTCTTCGAGACTTGATAGTGGAGCATATGAGAAAGAGAAGTGCTCAGTGATTTTAAAACTTCTTTAGTCAATTTTCCTGTCATTTTTGACATTCCATTTAAGGATTTTATTTTCTAAACTCTTGTTGTCGCATGAAAAAAATCCTTTTCATTGTTTGTACTCACGGCAACGAACTTGCCGGACTGCATCTTTTTCTTACACATCCATATGGCATGATAAAAAATATTCAATGGGAAGTACTTATAGGAAATCCAGAAGGCATGATGCTTAATCAAAGATTCCTGGAAACCGACCTCAACCGATCTTTTGATGCAAAATGGCTTACATCATACGAAGAAAAACGAGCAGAAATTCTAAAAAAGCGCATGCAGCAATATGATGTCGTTTATGATGTCCATACAACCCAAGCAATCAAACTACAAGCTCTTGATGATTGTATGTTTGTAAATACAATAGACGCCAACGTTATTCAGGCATGTAGTTATATAGCCGCTAAACATATTATTTGGGATAGTGACCGAGACTATAACAAGCGATATTTGACAGGTCATCATCCTGTCGGAGTAACCCTTGAGTACCAAAAATCCAGTGACCACTTCGAAGATGTGAATCGCATCATGTCAGATTTTTATAACATTGTAGGTGCACGCAAATCGCACGTCTTCCCAAAACATTTATATAAAGCCGATCGACCGATCACACATAGTGAACAATACAAATACAAATTAAATTTATCAGACTTTCACCTCTTAAGCGAGCAGGATAAAAAAATATTGAAACTTAAAGGTAAGGAAGAGTATGTGCCTGTTTTTGTAAATCCGCCGGAAGTCGACCAAAAGTATTATTGTTTTTTGAACAGAAAGATCAAGATTGTGGTCTAGTTACTTGGTTTAAAAGACAAATTTTTACGTTTTAGGTATAAAAATACTTATTTGTGACGTATATTGAACACTATTTGTCATAGTTGTCAATAAAACTGACTGGTTTTCATATACAATGTTCGCTGACTATGACAAGGCAAACCACTTTTGCCGCATTATTCAAAAAATATCGACTTCGCTCAGAAATTGAGACTCTCTCCGAGTTTGGTGATCTTCTTGCGCAGGAGGGGATAGTGTATGAAACCTCGCTTTTTACCAGGTGGCAGAATGGGGAGAGAGCGCCGAAAGACAGAAAAATA
>CAYNLS010000062.1:4580-6096 GCA_964398125.1 uncultured Gammaproteobacteria bacterium | reverse complement strand
TCTACACCTTCGCAAACACTCTTTCCCTACACGACGCTCTTCCGATCTAACTTTTATTTAAAATTTTAATACAAAAACTCCTTCTGCAAACAAACGGTTTCTTATTTCATGCCTCATCCGTAACTGATAAAAATAAATTGTTGATTTTCGCTGGTCCAAATACTGCCGGCAAATCTACAATTGCGCAAGGCCTAACTGATAAATATCAGGCTTTTACAGATGATGCTTTAATTGTGAAAAAAAGAAATAAAACTTGGTATGGTTATCAAATGCCTGCTGATATTAATGGCTATATCTTTGATAGAACCGCAGCGCCTAAGCCAATTGGAGCTATTTTTTTTCTACATAAAGATACAAAACTAGCAATCAAAGAGATAGAAAAGAAGGATGTGGATATGAGGTTGTTTATGGATCAAATTGCAATTGGCACTGTCTACAAAAAACATATCAGTTCCTTATTTAGTTTTGTTGCCGCGATAGAACACATATATATAATGCGATTTCCTAAAGATATTAATGGAGATAAGTTTCAAGTCTATTTGAAAAAAGTAAGAACATCATGAACCCGCGCTATATGTCGCGTAAACCTCTTTAAAAAGAAGAGTGTCAGGATTGAAGAACCATTGATCTGACCGCAAGAAAAAATTAACTTTTATCTTTTTTGTTTTTATTTGAGGCTTATTGTATTTCTGACGTTTAATCATTTTGAAGTGAACTTCTTCTTTGATTATAATACCTATCAGTTTAATAAATCAAGATCTTTAAACAAAAAACATGCTAACTCAATATTATTACTTTAAAAAGGGCCCACTTGAAAAATACGGCTTTTGGCGACGTCCAACTAAAATCATTTTTGATCTTTGGAAAAAAGACTTTCTACAAGTAAAAGGGTTAAAAAAATATGAAGTTTGGTTATGTGGTGGTTTTTTAGAGAAGAAATGGGAAACTAGCGATATTGACATCATTTTAAAAGGTCCAACAAAGGTAAAACAACTTGAACACATCATGATCGAGGGACATGCAATCGCATTTTATAAATACAATCTACCAGTAGAGATTCATTTTTCAAACAATGATTTATTTTGGCCGTTTGATGAAACAAGAACAGTAAATAAAATTGTTCTTGGTGACAAAATCATACAAAATACATCTATTCTCACCAATTATTCAGATCTACCTGGCTCAAAAAAAATAAGCACATATCTTTGGAAAATCAAAAAAAAATACCCCAATGATAAACAACTAAAAAGAATAAATGCGGGTCAAAAATATAATAAACATCCCATCCGAATTGACAAATAATGCTAAAACAAGACGCGATAAAACATGTGTATGAAGGGTAAAAGAATTGATGCGATCAAAGTCAGGCGATATTTATCGATAATATAATTCTTTTGAGGAGAGATCAGAGCAGCTATAGTAATAAATGTCAAAAAGACAGTGTGGGAACGATGGTAATAATTAAATTGAAATAAAATCAACAGCTTATTAGTGCGTGTGCTCGGGGTGTTGTATT
>CAYNLS010000062.1:0-4570 GCA_964398125.1 uncultured Gammaproteobacteria bacterium | reverse complement strand
AAAATATAAATCATTAACAACTTCATTCCGTTTGAATCGTTACGATTAACAGATTTAAAACCATTAACTGCAACCAAAATAAAAAAATAAGTTAAAGCTGCTCCAGCTATTAAACCATTTTCCGCCAATAAATCTAAAAAAATATTATGACTGGTTTCTGATATTTCTGAAGTATTTTGATTATATTTATATGAAGCTTCGTTAAAATTATTTGGTCCGAAGCCAAGCAGAGGTCTTGCGGTAATGGCCATCACTGCTTGCTCAAAATATTTATCTCTCCCATTAAATAATGTTTTACTGTATAAATTGACATAATTATTGTTTATGATAAAAAATCTTTTGATCGGAACATAATCATCTTTCGGACCGGTAGCCATAATAAATACAAAAAAAAGTATGCATATAAAACCGAAAAGTGCAATGAAAATTTTCAATTGAATTTTGTTATATTTGTACATCAGGATTAATAAAGAGCCAGACAATGCAACAAATGCCGACCTCAGAAAACTTATGAGCATAATTGCAAAAAAAATAATTACTGTAAATATGCTGATCGTTGTCGGTTTAAAAAACAAATCAACAATCGCAATACTTAGCAAAATCAAACTTATGACTCCTATCGGATGATGGGTAAGAAAGGCAATATATTGATGGACGAACTGATATCCATGATCTGGAATCAAGAAAGGAAATCGTGAAGATAAATAAAATTTAAAAACTATTGCATATCCTATGGTCATAGCTCCAAGTAATAATAAAAGTTTGTGAAAATAGGATTTGAAAACGACACTATTATTGAAAACATAAATATAAATAAGAAAAAGTGAAAAATAATAAGCTTGATAGTTCCTTGATCTATCAATATCTGTTGAATAAAAAGTCGCAAAAGTATTTAGGAATAAAAATAATGTAAACCAAACGGCAATTTTAGGAATGTATATCTTTCTTTTTATAAATGTATGTATTAGCATAAAAATAGATGGCATATATATGAGGATTGATAAGCTTATGTTGCGTCCATAAGGAAGACCCCAGCCGTCAACAATAAAAATTGCAGTAAAAACAAGAATAAAGATTAATTGAGAGTATCTGTTAACCATATGAAGCTAGCATACTATCTTAAAAACTGTTACTATAAACTTAATAATACAGTTAAAATATAAGAGTACTATATGTTATTTTCTTCAAAAAAGATTATTTTCACAATCTGCCTTCTCTTAAGTATTGTTTATATAACTCCGTATTTATCATCGTTGTATGCACAATATCCGCCTGGTGGAGGAACTACAGGTGGTTCTACGACTGGCGGCGGAGAGCCAACCGGTCCAGGCGGCGAGGACCCCGGAGGTGGTGGTGAGGATAACTGTGTCTGTGAAACAAATATCGTTGCCGACACCATCTCGTGTACGGTAAGCGGGAAGCGCGTCGTAAAAACCTGTGATGGCTGTGCAGGTAGTAGTATGTGTGCCGAAGATCTTGGCGCGGCTCCCTTGTGGGTCCAAGTAATATCTGTAGAATCCGATGGATCGAGATGGTCGTGGAAAGGATCTCAATATGAAGACAAAGTGAAGGTCAACCCAAGTGATACCACTCCTTGGAGTTATACCAGTTCCGGCGGCGGTATAGATGATGAAGGCTATTTTAAATACTATCGTCCATTTTCAAATGATGCTTCCTATAACCGAACTTGGGAATTTAATAGAACTACAAATCGTATCGATGCCAGTGGCACCATGAATTTATGGATTGCAGGCGGACTTGGTCATGAAGAATACTGGTCAAATCATTTTTGCGGCAACGGAAGAGCGATGAGACCAGAGCCTCTTCCCTTGAACCAATATCAAGACCAGATAGTCGATGGGAATAATAATTTTGGGCAAAGAGTAGGAGGTCGGTTTCCCAATGGTGGCGTAAATAATCGCTGTAAACTCGCCCCCGGATTTAATGTCAATCAAGCATCGAATCCTAATTCATATTGTGAGCGTGATTACGACGGCTGTATAGATGCCTTCAGCGGAGGAAAAACCTGCGTAGGCGAATATTGTGAAAGGACGGGTTATCATGAATATATTGATATCCACACCTGGGATTTTTCATGGCTCACAGAGGGAGGATGGGGTAGTGGATGGTGGGATAAGTATCGCGCCACAAATCCTGGAATGCGATATCAGGGAAGGTGGTTCTCTACTTATCAAATCTATGGCGATAGTGCCAATCCCAAGTTTGACATAAAACTGAGAGCACCGCTTGGATATCTTTGTCGAGTCGCGGATGCAAGAAGAATCGGAGAAGACGGCAACCCCACAAAGCAGAGTTCGGGAGATTATATTGATGATTTTAAAGCACAAGGAGAAACCAAGCCTCGATGTCTATGGAATATAGACGAATTCGATGGAGGTGATGGTCATGGAATATTAGTAACTTTTCTTCTAACACGAGATGATGATTTTGACATACCCGGCTGGTATAAAATAAAAGATGGTTCATTTTATAGGAAAGGAGACCTCGATATGACCTATCCGGCCATAGTCAATCCTTATGATGGCGATGATAACGGCAAAACATATCCGGTCATAGACTTTGACAATGTCACCAATCCTGGTCTTACGACCCTTGCCGGCAACACGCTTATCGCCTCCGGCAATAAAGACGAAATTTTGGCAGCAGGAAGTACCAATCCCGGTTTGGTAGGAAAGATTTCATCAACTAACTGGAGAATCACAAATTATACCCAAAACTCCACTTATCTTTCCAACCTTAGCGCATTTCTTTCCGTTTTACAAGGAGAAAGTGGAACAACAACAATCACTAATGTAAATCAGATCACCTCGAATGATAAAGTATATATCGCAAACAACCTGGTAATTAATACGCCTCTCCCACCAAGAACCAGATATATACTTTTTGTAAATGGCAATCTGACCTTAAGTGCCCCGCCAGGAATAACTACCATAGGCGATCCTAATAGATCTATAGTCATTATTGCTACAGGAAATATAAATATAAACTCAAATATCAAAGAAATAAATGCGATTCTTATCGCCAACGGTTTTGATCTTGCTTCAGATTTAGCTGCCGGTGCAAACTCAGTAAATCCACTTAAAATTAACGGCAATCTGATCTCAAATGAATTTATTTATATATCACGACGTGATCGTCCACCTCCAGATCAAGATAAGCCATCAGTTTTTGTTGTTTTTAAACCCAAGATGTATTTTGATCTTCTTCCGCTTTTGTCGTCATCAGCACTAAGTGGCAGGCAGGTACAATAATATGACTAGTCTGAAAAATTTGAAGAACCTTCTTTTTTATTTGTTTATTTTTTTATTACCAACTCAACTTGGTAAGCATTTTTTCCCTGACTTTTCATATATTGACGGCATACGTATTGATTTTCTGGATCCAACACTTTACTTAACAGATGTCATTGCTGTAATTATTCTTTTCGCATTTTACAAAAAAATTGTTTTGCCTAAAACTAAAATCTTAGCAATATTGTTAATTTTATTTATCGTAAATATCACTTTCTCTCTTTCGCCTTTCGTCACGATGTACAGATCGTTCATGTATCTTGAAGTAATTTTGTTATATGTTATTTTTTTGATTTCAGTTTTATCGCATAAATTGTTTCTTTGGAGTGTTTTTCTGTCATCAATATTGCAAATAATCATCGCAACTTTGCAAATAACAACAGAAGGTTCAATACAAGGAATATTTTACTTCTTAGGAGAAAGATATTTCACAATAAGTGCTCCTGGAATTGCAAAAGCGGTTGTAAACGGTGTTGAATTCCTAAGACCATACGGCACATTTTCGCATCCAAATTCGCTTGCCGGATTTTTTTTACTTGTTCATACTTTTTTCCTTTGGAACAAAAATTTCAAAAACTATCCTCTCTTAAAAAATTTAGTTCTCGCCACATCTGCAATCTTAGTGCTCTTGAGTTTTTCAAAAATTACAATCACAATACTTGCCTTAATGTATGTAGCTTATGGATTCAAAAATTATAAGGCATGTAGGGTTTGCTCCATAGGCAAAGCGCTTACAATGATTTTAATAGCTGGACTTTTTATGATGACAACTGGCGATCCCGACACCTTACAAAAAAGGGTTCTTCTTGCCACACACTCAATACAAATAATCGCAAGTCATGTTCTGACTGGAGTAGGACTTGGAAATTACGTACTTACCGAAAGCAGATTCCCAAATCCATATCCTTATGTCTTTATCGAACCTGTGCATAATATTTTTCTTCTTTTTTTAGCTGAAACTGGCATAATAATGACTTTATTTACCGGAGTTATCATTCTCCCCTTTCTAAAAAAACTATGGCAAAACGAATCTGCAAGATATGTTTTAATAGTGGTCATAATTACCGGATTTTTTGACCATTACTGGCTCACGCTGCAGCAAAATTTACTTCTAATGCCTGTGCTCTTTGGACTTCTGTCTCAACAAACGGTATCACCTAATGGTAAAAAATGGTACCATTAATATATGGAATTTAGAATTCTCCCACAATTACTACCGAAAGACGATTCTCGTTATGTAAATTGGAAAAAGAGTTTGA
>CAYNLS010000061.1:0-6327 GCA_964398125.1 uncultured Gammaproteobacteria bacterium | reverse complement strand
AAGCTCCAATTGCCGCTGGTAATCCGTAACCCATAGGAGCCGCGCCTGAGTTTGTTAAAATTCTGGTGCCATAAGGAAATCTCATTGCCTGATATGTACATATAGATGCAGTTGCATCGGATAAAGCTAAAACATCAGCTGATTTAATAAACTTTGAAAGTGTTTCAATAAAACAGTAAGGATTTACATATTTGTTATCTTCCCAGTATTTTTTTAATACGACTGGGTATTCTTTTTTCCATTTATTTATGGTTTGCATCCAGGCAAGTTTTTTTGTCTGCAAATATCGCGTTTTTAATTGTCTAATCATTTCCTGTATAAATTCTTTTGCATCGTAATTAAGTTTCAAATCAATCTTAATAGTTTTTTTGTTCATCTCTTGTTTATCAATATCGACCATGATTTTATACGCGCCGCGTGCGACTGTCTTATAGTTGTAACCAACCATACGAATATTTAATCTTGCGCCAATGATGAGCAGAAGGTCAGAGTTTTGAAGCGTAAAATTAGCAATTCTTTGACCTATCGTACCCGGCCTTCCGGCAAAATATGTATTTTCAGAAGACACGATATCAAAACCGGCAAATCCTGTCAAAACTGGTATTTGGAGAAGTGAGATCAATTTTTGTAAATCGTCAACCGCATGTCCCAGGCGTATACCATTACCCGCAAATAAAACTGGTCTTTCTGACGAAATTATTTTTTCCAAAACCAATTTTACATCTTTCTTTAAATCATCATTATTTTGATCAATATTTTCCTTATTAACAAATTTTTTTAATTCGTTTTTACTTATAAATGCCCCTTGAACATCAAGCGGAATATCTAGCCACACTGGGCCAGGACGTCCTGATTTAGTCAAAAATAATGCTTTTTCTAAATGAAAACGAATCTCTGAAGGTTCCATAACTACTGCGGAATATTTTGTAATTGGCCTGACAATATCAATAATATTTATTTCTTGATCGCCAAGATGTCTCAATCCTAAACCCGCACCCATTGTTTCACGTTTTACTTGACCTGAAATAACTAACATTGGTATCGAGTCTAGCCAAGCTCCCAACACACCAGTGATTGTATTTGTACCTCCTGGGCCAGTTGTTACGATACATAATCCCACATTTCCTGTGACTCGCGCATAAGCTTCAGCGGCTATTGCACAAGCTTGTTCATGGTGATTGCAAATGTATCTGAGTTTTTTTGATTTTCCAACCGAATCGATCAAGTGTATGCAACCTCCTCCTGATATTAAAAATACTGTCTTAAAGCCCTGTTTTTCAAAAAACTCAACTATGTAGTCGGACAGTTTAATTTTACTCATCACTGTTTTGATCGTTTATTATTTAATAAGTACCGAAGAAATCAACTATTTTATCATAGCAGAACAAACTCAAAATACAATAATTAGGTACAAGTTGACATAAAATCGTGAACGCTGTACTATACTCATACTTATAATTATAAGACAATAGATATGGTCGATAACCAAATTTTTGAAGATTTATTCATACTCGAACTGGCAAATAATCACTGGGGTGATGTAAATAGGGGATTAAGGATAATAAGTGATTTCTCAAAAATTGTGCGTTTTAATAATGTCCGAGCTGCTATCAAATTGCAATTTAGAGATGTTGAAACTTTTATCCATAAAGATTATCGCAACAGAAGTGATATTCGCTATATCAATAAAACTTTAGCAACCGTTTTACGTGAAGAAGAGTATGAAATCTTAGTAAAAACGATACGCAAAAATGGTTGCATTCCCACTGCAACGCCGTTTGATGAAAAATCTGTTGATCTTTGTGTGAAGCTTGATCTTCCAATCATCAAAATTGCAAGCTCAGACATTAATGATTGGATTCTTATTGAAAGAATTGCTGCCGCCAAAAAACCCGTGATAGTTTCAACTGGTGGATCATCACTCAAAGATATGGATGATTTGGTCACTTTTTTTGAGAACCGTAATATACCTCTTGCTATAAATCATTGTGTATCAATATATCCTTCAGAGGATAGTGAGCTTGAGTTGAATCAAATTGACTTTCTTAAAAACAGATATCCTGATCATGTAATAGGGTTTTCAACGCATGAATATACCGATTGGACATCATCAATGCTCATATCATATGCAAAAGGCGCTAGGACATGGGAAAGACATATTGATATAGAAAAGGACGATATTGCCGTATCACCATATTGTTCATTGCCACAGCAAATTGATATTTGGTTTAAGACTTTTCACAAAGCTCGGGCAATGAGTGGTGGCGCGGCTAGTATAAAACGGACTCCTCCCAAAAAAGAAATTAACTATTTAGACCAGCTTGTGAGAGGTGTTTATGCTAAAAACAAATTGCCAGAAGGCCATGTTGTTTCTGATAAAGATATATATCTTGCTGTACCTCTCCTTAAAGGTCAGTTGTCCTGTCGGGAATTAATGGCAGGAGAAGTGCTCCTAAAACCAGTAAAGAAACATCAACCAATTTTTATAGATATGATTGACAGTCCGTATGCTTATAATGAGTCGTTAAAAAAAAATATTTATGAAAGGGGTATTGAGCCAAATGTTGAATCAGATAAAACGTCAAAAAAATTTGGTAAAAAAAGAGGTAATGGCCAAGCAGCAAAAATAAATACTATGCATAAATAAAGTATATTGCAATATCCTAAACTCATACTTCTTAAATAAATTATGCCTAAACACAAGAAAAAAATTTCATTTGTCATTCCCGTTTATAACGAAGAAGAAGTAATACCGCAACTTACTCATGAGGTTTCAAAATTTATGCACTTGCATAATGATTATGATTTTGAGGCTATTTTTGTAGAAAATGGTTCTGAAGATGATTCTTTCAAACTTCTGAAACAAACTGCAAAAAAAGAAAAAAGGTTTAAGATTTTGCAATTATCAAAAAATTTTGGCTGTGACGGAGGTATTGCCGCCGGAATGCAAGAGGTTGAAGGGGATGCATGCGTCATGATGATGGCCGATCTTCAGGAACCGATAGAACTTGTCGATAAATTTATAGAAAAATGGGAAAAGGGTTATGAAATTGTCTATGGTGTTGTAAGAGGACGAACCGCAAGCAAAATTCGAAATCTCAGCTCTATCATGTTTTATAAAATAATCAACTTTTTAACTAAAAATATGTTTCCGGAAAATGCGAGCGATTTCAGGCTTATTGATAAAAAAGTTTATGACAGTATAAATCTGATGAAAGAACAGAATAAATATTTAAGGGGACTTGTAATGTGGACCGGCTTTAAACATACAGGTGTTCTATTTGACAGAAAAGATCGATTTGCCGGGAAATCAAAAGCAGATTTGATAACCGTTGCTAATGTTGCTCTTAATGGAATGTTTTCGTTTTCTTATTTACCTCTTCGTATGGTTTCATTTTTGGGAATTGGTATCACGATTTTTTCATTAATAATGATCATTTTTTATTTGTATCTCTTTTTAATACATGGAAGAGAAGCTCCTGGTGTAGCGACAATAATATTATTAATCTTGATTTTATTTGGTATTCTTTTCTTTGTTCTCGGAATCATAAGTGAATATATTGTTCGTATTTATGATGAAGCAAAAGGCAGACCAACACACATCGTAAAAAGTAAAATTAACTTCAAATAATGGTCACAAAAAAAAATAAAAAAAAAGTAAAAGTAGGCATAATCGGTACTGGTAATATCGGTTCTGATTTATTAATGAAGATCATACGATCAGATTATTTGGAATGTGCTATTTTCACAGGACAAAATCCCCAATCTGAAGGTATAAAAAGGGCAAAATCTATGGGAATCAGAACCTCATATGAATCTATAAAAGTGATTGAAAAAAATCCTCATATTTGTGAAATTGTTTTTGACGCCACTTCGGCAAAAGCTCATGCAATTCACGCTCCAATTTTAAAAAAACTTGGTATTTATGCGATCGATATGACCCCGTCCAGAATCGGGAAAATGTGTATTCCGATAATAAATCTTGAAGACGGGATGAAGGCAAAAAATGTGAATATGATCACCTGTGGAGGTCAGGCAACAACTCCAATTATTGATGTAATTATGAAGATTCATCCGGAAATAAAATATATCGAGATTGTTTCAAGCGTTGCTTCAAAATCGGCTGGGATCGGCACTCGCGATAATATTGACGAATACACACAAACGACGAGCGAGGGAATAATGGATTTTACTGGTGTCAAAAAAGCAAAAACGATCATAATTCTAAACCCGGCAGATCCGCCAATATACATGCACAACACGATTTATGCATCCGTAGAAAATCCAAAAATAAATTTAATTAGAAAAAAAGTACGAGAAATTGTTGCTAAAATTCAAAAATATGTACCTGGTTACAAACTCATTGTTGAACCAATTTATGCCAATGGTCTTTTGACGACTATGGCAGAGGTCGTCGGACGCGGGGATTATTTGCCTGTATACGCCGGTAATTTAGATATAATTAACTGCGCTGCAATAGCAGTCGCTGAAGAATACGCAAAAAGAAAGTTGATGAAATCACAAATATGAAAAAAGATATACTTATAGTTGATTCGACACTTCGTGATGGTTCACATGCGATGAAACACCAGTTCACAAAGGAAGAAATTACAGAATATGCAAAAGGTGCGGAAAAAGGAAATATAAAAATTTTGATGGTTGGACACGGCAATGGTTTGGGAGCTTCTTCTTTGCAGCTTGGAAAATCACTATTAACCGATAGAGAGATGCTGGAAACAGCCAAAAAACAATTAAAAAAAACAAAACTTGGCGCATTTTTGATTCCCGGATTTGGCACCATAAAAAGTGATATAAAGCCTGCGATCGAAACCGGCATTGAAGTGATGATGATCGCTTCACATTGTACTGAGGCGAATATTACCAAACAGCATATACAATATGCCGTCAAAAATAAAATTGAGACCTACGGTGTACTCATGATGACTCACATGTTGTCTGCGCCAAAACTTCTTGCGCAAGCACTACAAATGCAAGATTATGGAGTCAGAGGAGTGCTGCTCATGGACTCTGCAGGGGCTTATCTTCCTGAAGATGTAAAAGAAAAGGTATCAACGCTGGTTGAAGGACTTGATGTTGAGGTAGGATTTCATTCTCATAATAATCTAGGTATGGCGATCGCAAACTCAGTCGCTGCGGTTTTGGCCGGAGCAACAATAGTAGACACGACATCGCGTGGACTTGGGGCGGGTGCGGGAAATTGTCAGATGGAAGTACTGGTCGCCGTACTTCATAAAATGGGTTTTGAGACCGGACTTGACCTGTATGTACTTATTGACAACAGTGAAAATATTATTGCAAAAATCATGAAAAAACCTCAGGAAATAAATGCAATTACACTCGTGAGCGGCTTGGCCGGTGTATTTTCCGGTTTTGCACCTCATGCAAAAAAAGCGGCTGAAAGATTTGGCGTTGATGCAAAAGAAATACTTATGGAACTTGGTAGAAGGAAAATAGTTGCCGGTCAGGAGGATATAATTGTCGATGTGGCCATGCAGCTCAAGGAAAAGAAAGGATTTTCGAGTGAAAATTATGAAATTCAATCCCTGTTATAATACCCATAATATATATGAACGTCAGTGATTTTATAATAAATTATCTCGCTCAAAAAAAAGTAGACACTATCTTTCTTATAACCGGCGGTCAGGCAATGTTTCTAAATGACGCCGTCCAAAGAAACAAGAAACTTAAATATATCTGCAATCATCACGAGCAAGCTGTAGGCATGTCTGCGGACGCTTATGGTAGAGTTTCTGGAAAAATTGGCGTGGCTTTGGTGACTGCCGGTCCGGCATCGGTCAACGTCATGAACGGAGTGGTTGGTGCTTGGGTGGATTCGGCACCGATGATAGTACTTTCAGGACAAGCACCACTTGCATTTGTACGGTACGAACAAAAACACAATATCAGGCAGTATGGTATCCAAGGAATCAATATTAAACCGCTAGTTGAAAGTATTACGAAATATTTTGTCACGATCGATGATCCTACAATGGTTCAATATTATGTAAAAAAAGCCTATTACCTGGCAACGAGCGGCAGACCTGGACCTGTTTGGCTTGATGTTCCTCTTGATATACAGCGTATGGAAGTTCCAGAAAAATTATTAAAAGACTTTTCACCCTCGGAGGAACAGATAAAAACCGGTAATTTAAATAATGATGTTAAACTGCTTCTTGATCATATAAAAAAATCGAAACGCCCGATCATCATCGCCGGTCAGGGGATAAGATTGGCAAATGGTGTTAAAGAGTTCCGTCGTCTGGTAGGGTTATTAAAAATTCCTGTGTTGACTTCGAGACTGGGAAT
>CAYNLS010000060.1:0-6424 GCA_964398125.1 uncultured Gammaproteobacteria bacterium | reverse complement strand
AAGGTATCCGTTCTGGAAGGAGCGGATGGATCACCTCCTTTCTAATTTTTTTCTTTAGTAAAAAAATTATCCGCCTAATGCGGCGGATTAATTTTCCCGGCCCGATTTTTGAATTAAACTGCAGGCTTTTTAGGTCTTCGTCAATTTAAGAGAGAGTAAATTACAAGGAAAGCTCCACATATCACTCCGACTATTGAAGTAAGTTGATAAATGATATAAATAGCATTATTATCCAACTTTTTGAAACCGTAATCATAATTGCTAAATGATCCAGTAGATCATTTCACCGAAATACCGTACTGAAATATAAACTCCAAGCAATACAAACATCATCTTTAAAGAAATAAATCCTGTTAAAAAAATCAGTATCAATAATGGCAGTAAAACTATCAAATCTCCACGAATAAAAATTAAGAATATTTTAAATATTGCAGGAAGATCAGTAAAAAACCATTTATTATCCATTCTGAATCTCAATTTTCATACCAGGATGCGGGAAGTTGAACATATCGGTTCCGGTTTTGGGGTGATTCTCGGAAAAATCAGTACATATGCTTATCTCTAGATATGGGTCGTCAATTTTTCCGGAAGATCCGGGATAAATTATGAGACTGTCCGGTGCGCCGTCAAAAAGACTCTTCACATATTTGATCTTTTGAGTCAGGCCATTAATTGAAATGTCTATTTCATCGCCAAGTGCATATTTACCTTTGAATGACGACTCGGCAATAGTTGTTTTGATATTCCCAAAATTATCTATATGTCCGACATAATATCCAACAAGTTCAGGAATCATGTTCGAATGTAGTTCATCAAGCTCAAGATCATCCTGAAGAGAATCCATAAAATATGCCGCCACACGAGCAAATACATCTCTTGACCTAAATTGTCCGGACATCTCAAGTCCGGGATAATAAAATACTTCCTCGATTTTTGGTTTTATCAGAGAAAAGACATGTCCGGCGTTTGGGCCAAGTACATATAAACCGGATTTTAATCTTATGATGATAAGTTGCGAACCTATTCCGCCTGTTTCTTCAGTATGCTCTTGCATCGGATCCGCATTTTGAAAAATTACAGTATCCAGTGGTCTGCCATATCTTTCTTCAGATTCAACAACTTGAGAAATGAGAAATGATGCATGAATTGTAGATGGAGAAGAGGAAACTATATTTATGTTAGGAGAGGATGTTGAAGTGGAGTTTTTGAGAAAACCTTCAATTGCACTGCGAACCTCTTGGGTTGCAAGCGCGTCATCAGCCCAATCTGCGACTACAATTAACTTTTTCATGACTTTAGTATAATTCTTTTCCGGAACTCAAACCAAACTCTTTTGCGGCACTCCTTCCGTTTATCGTAATCTCCACAAATCGTTTATTTTGATATCCGGAACTTCCGATCGTCATACCGGCCTCACCGTTTGGTACATCTTTTAATCTATTGTAGCATGTGAATGTGCCGACTTTTGTTTCAATTTTTTTTCCGTGTTCAAAACCAATCTCCTCAGGCAGCAATGTAGTTTTTACGTTTCCGAAA
This sequence comes from uncultured Gammaproteobacteria bacterium, assembly GCA_964398125.1. Taxonomy (GTDB): domain Bacteria; phylum Patescibacteriota; class Microgenomatia; order UBA1406; family GWC2-37-13; genus CAYNLS01. The sequence goes on along the minus strand of CAYNLS010000060.1, from coordinate 4,888 downwards.
TTATCGACCCACCAAACCATTTTTGGAGCAATTGGTATCTCGTCAATTGACATATCATTATGAGGTACGTCTTCTTTTTCGTGTAACCATTTTGCCAAAAAAGGCATATATTCGTAGCTTCTGAATTGTGTCAAAACAGTCCTTTCACGTGCATCTTTATCAAATTTTCCTTTTTGGATAAAATGGTCAACGACTGTCGGCAGATCTGTCAGATATAATTTGTCGATCAAATTAAACTTTTTTGCCAAAGAAAGTGTATTACCTGCGACTGTAGAAACAATAATTTTTTTATTGTGATAAAAATATCCAAAAGGCGTACCATTTTCGTAATTCTTTCCATTGCCATGGCGTGGGGCTGCATTCACCATGATGATTCCTTCGTCTGCTGTCCCAGCATCCATGACGTCTATGAGTAATCCGGCAGCTTCAATCTCACTAAAATTATTCACTCCCAAAAAATTGATATTTGTGCCTGGAAATAATACTGTGGCGCGTGTTGTCTGCCTGCCCATTTCGTCTGCATCTCGACAGTCGTTTATGATTGTTACAAACATAAAATTTAGAAATTATTAGGAAAAAATTATAATACTATATTTGATCTACAAAATCCATGACAAATGTGTCAAGCGTCTTGAAAATTACTAATTAACCTAATTTCTAAATAAGCACCAAATCCCAATTGGATATTTTTTAGGTCAATTAGAATAATTAGATTAATTAGAAATTATTAACTATAAAAATACACTGGCAACGGTAAAAACCGAGGCAATAATTATTATTACCACAGAGATAATTGAAAAATAATTTGAAAATTTTGTATTAGTATGTACTCCCATTATGTGTTTTTGATTTGTGATTCCTAGAAGGAAAAAAAGAATGATTGGTAAAAGTAAAGAATTTAACGACTGGGTATAAAATACGATCTGAAATAGTGAAACACTTGGCAAGAGTACAATAGACATTGCCGCGATAAGCTGGAATAAAAATATTCCATAAAATAATTTTCCCCGTTCATATGGAGAGTCCAAACTTCCTTCATATCCGAAAAATTCGGCAAAGGCATAGGCTGTCGACAATGAGATGATTATGACTCCCATAATTCCTGCATTCAAAAGACCGAGACCAAACAATGTACCGGCAAATTCGCCAGCAAATGGTTTTATAGCGAGCGCTGCCTCCTCACCGGATATTAATGGAATTTTATGTACAAACAAAGTTGCTGCAGTGGCAACGATCATAAAGAATGAGAAAAAATCTGTAAGAAACGCCCCGAAATATGTTTCAATTTGAGTAAGTTTTAATGACGCTACGCTGATTTTTTTATCATTTACATAACTTTGAATAAAAAATTGCCCCCACGGAGTTATTGTGGTACCTAAAACAGCTATACCTGCAAAAACAAATTCCTTAGAAAAGTGAAAATCTTGTGGCAAAACAAGACTGGTTAAAGCTTTCCCCCAGTCGGGACCGGCTTTTAGAGCAGAAAAGATATACGCGAAATACAAAAGAACCCCAATCATGAAAATCTTTTGATTTATCGCATAATTACCTTTTGCAATGAAGAAAAATGAAAGTATTACGATTCCGATGAGAAAGGGTAATGTCGGGATATTAAACATGTGACTTGTTGCTTTAAGAGCGGCGAAGTTAGCGACGATCGTACCCATATTGGCAATAAAAAGCACCAGGAAAACGAATACGGCAACTCGTAAGCCATAACGTTCACGTATGAGATCGCCCAGTCCTTTTTTTGTGACTATTGCGATTCGCACACCCATTTCCTGAGTCACAGCAAGAAGAATTGTGACAAAAAATAGAATAAATAGTATTGAGTAACCGTATTTTGCTCCAGCAAGAGAGTATGTAGCTACGCCTGCCGCGTCATTATCGGATATCGCAGTGATTGTCGCCGGACCAAAAACTCCTAAAAACAAAAAAATATTTCTTCTAAACACATAATACAAATATTTCATATCCTGGTTTTTTTAAGAAAAATGTGCAAGCAAATATTCAGTAATACTGTCTAAAGTAATAATACCAAGAATATGTTTTTCCCGATCGATAACTGGCAGAGCATAAAGCTTATACTTTAGCATTTTACTTATCGCGATCTCTTCTGGAGTATTGAGATGTATAGCAACGAGATTGGATATCATGAATCTATAAAGTTGCGTGTCTTCATGATTTAACAGTAATTCATGCATATTGCATACGCCAACTAGTTGATTATTTCTATTAATAACATATACGTAGCTTAAATGTTCAAAATCGACTGTTTTTTCTTTTATTGAGCGCATCACATGTTTGATAGTATCATCCGGGTACGCAGTAAAAAATTCTGTAGTCAAATGTTCACCTATCGGAGTGTGGGCAAAATCCAGAAGTTGTTCCAGTTCGCGGCGATAATCTTCTTTTAAATAAGTCAATATTTCGTATCTTTTATGTTTGTCTAGTGTAAAAAGTATGTCCGCTGCATCATCAGGTTCAATAAGAGAGATTACTGAAGCTGCTTTTTCACTGGAAAATAAATTAAAAAGTTCTGTTTGATAGTTGATATTTAGATTTTTTATGACCATGGCGGCATCCTGCTGATTCATGGTATTTAGAATCTTTTTGATACTTTCGGTGTTTGTAAGTTCAAGATAATCGGCAAGGTCTTCAGGACGGAGCTTTTTCAGGTTATTTTGTTCAAGTTTAAGCTTTATTCGGCCACGTGCAAGTTCAAGAGGCTGAATATCGCCCCAAGATAAGATTTCCGGAGTTGGAGCGATCGTAATAAGTTTTAATAATATTGTAAATAAATTTTCAAGTCCAAACCATCGCAAAATACCATAAATACTCGTATCTATGCCTGACAGATACCATTCCGGTTTATTTTGCAAAACAACATCATTCACACGTACCACTTTATTACCGGCAATATCGATAATCTGTTGGTCAAGAACATTTTTATTTATATAAAGTTCGTTTTCATCAAGATGTGTAGGAGTGACAGAGGACGATATGACAAGTTTTCCATTAATGCTTTTTAAAGAAGAAAGCGGATAAACCACCTCTTTACCCCCATCAACAACCATTTTCGTTATATATGGTCGATCTTTGACTACGAAGATCAAATCTTTTAGCCTCCCGAGATATACCTTTTCATCAGTATAAATTCCCTTATGAAGAATCTCAGAGAAATAGATCATACATTGATTATAGACACAAAAAATTTAAAATGCTATGTAAAAACATACATTTATTATTTTATATTCTCCTAATAAATTCTATGCTATAATTATTTGTCACGATAAGCTATCCGCATTGAATATGTATATATTATACTCTAAATAATTTGAAGTAAAGCGTGAGTGGTTTCCGCCTACATCGGCGGATCCGACGTTTTAGGCGGACAGTGGTACCTGCCCGCATTGCTACGCCCGCCGCCAAGACTGCCGATAGGCTGTCGGGCTGGCAAAACGTTGCAGGCGGGGAACACTTAATTTTCGGGGTGTAGTTCATCGGTAGAACGTTCGGTTCGGGACCGAAAGGTAGCAGGTCCAATTCCTGTCACCCCGACATGAGCTTTGGACATGCGAGGTCACTGGCCTGTCCGCCGAAGTCCATTTTGGAACGACGTAGGTGGATTCGAGCCCAGTCATCCCGACTTTGGATTTTCGTAAAATTTATTTCAACTTTAGGATTTATTAACCAAAATCTTAATCTCTCCAAGATTTTTTAATGGTTCATTATTAGAATCAGCAATAATATTTGGAGGAAAAAAACCAATATCAGTTGAGAAGTAATATTGAAATAAATATTCTCCTTCTTTAGGAAAATTAATTTTTGATGTAAAGATCAGTATTTTACGATCTGGCATCACTCTAACTGATATCTGCCCACCAAGACATAATGATCCTTTTCTTGAATGTTTTAATAATTTCGGTATGAATTTATCACCAGATGGAGTTGTTATTCCATCAGTAATTTTTATAGAGTTAAATTGTTCAGGTATAAGAATCATAAAATAGACATCGTCTTTAGGTAAGGATATTTTTCCTTTATTAAACACGTAAAAATTAAGTTCGGCATATTGTGAAAGTTTATTAAGTTTAATATTAAGTTCAGTACTTTCTCCGTTTATTAAAATCACTGGATTGTATTTTTTATTAATATTTTCAAGAATTTTATAAATTCCAATAAATCCTATTAAAAAACCTAGAAAAGTAAAATGTGTCTGTATTGCGGTCGCTTTAGCAGTCCAATCAGGGAAATGTTTAGCTACTGGTGGGTAAAATATATATATTAATGCAGTAAGGGAAAGACATAGTACTAAAATTACATAGATCATATATTATTTGATTCTACCTCATCAAAAGAAACAGAAATATATTTTGGATTCTTTATCTCCAATTCGTTTTCGATAAAACTTTTCGATGGATTTTCTCCGACCAAAATAAGAAATTCTCCGACATTCTCAATTAGATTAAATATGATTTTATATTCTTTAAACTGAAAGAATTTACGTTTTCCCTTTAGTACGCGTTTGACACCATATTGAGAAGTTAATTCTTTTTTCAATTCTTTTGCATTATTTATAGATTCATCTTTTACAACTTCAAACTTTCCATTTGCTGCTTGAAAAAAATTCAAAAAATCTCCTTTATTTTTTTCTACAATTTTTAGCACCACACCTTTTGGTTGCTTATAGTAGGTATCAATAAATTTAGTTTCCTCAAGAAACTTGCATCCCTTTTCGAGTAATTTTCTTTCAATAATTTTATAATTACTTATATGTACTTTTAGCTCTTCTGACATATTAAAATTATATCAAAATCGCTTCAATAAACTAAGACAGATATGTGTTTGATATAATTTAACTAATGTCCCACAACAAAATCATACC
>CAYNLS010000059.1:0-6458 GCA_964398125.1 uncultured Gammaproteobacteria bacterium | reverse complement strand
TATTTTCGTTTCAGGCGGAGTCATCTCCGGAATAGGAAAAGGAGTTACCACAGCTTCGATCGCCCTTCTTCTCAAACTTTCAGGATTCACGGTCACACCAATCAAATTTGAAAATTACTTAAACGTTGACGCAGGTACAATAAACCCTATCGAACACGGTGATCCATTCTTGTGTGAAGACGGTACCGAATCAGACATGGACATGGGTACTTACGAAAAATTTTTAGATGTAAATATGACCCGTGATAACTTTGTGACCATGGGTCAGATATACAGTGAAGTTATTGAGCGCGAACGAAGATTTGAATACAATGGTGAGGATGTCGAGGCGATACCTCATATTACCGATGAGATCATAAGAAGAATCGATTCTGTTGCACGAAAAAACAAAGCCGATGTTGTCATCATCGAACTTGGTGGTACGGCGGGCGAGTATCAAAATATTTTTTACTATGAAGCGGCGCGTATTTTGACATTAAAAAAACCTGACGATGTCATACATGTTCATGTAAGCTATGTGCCAACTCCATCTCATTTGGGTGAACCGAAAACAAAACCAACACAGCTTTCTGTAAGAGCATTAAATTCAATGGGCATACAGCCTGATTTTATTATTGCTCGTTCTAATAAACTTCTTGATAAACGAAGAAAAGAACGCTTTGCACTTTTTTGCAACATGCATCCTGAGGACATAATCTCAAATCCTGATTTAAAAAATATTTACGAGATTCCTCTAGTTTTAAATGAGCAAAAATTAGATACAAGGATAATGAATAAATTGAAATTACCTTCAAAAAGACCAAATCTTACTAATTGGATTAAACTTGTCGAGACAATAAATAAGCCAGAAGAAAAAACCATTGAAATCGCAATTGTAGGAAAATATTTCGGAACCGGAGATTATCAATTGCGTGATTCGTATGCAGCACTTTTTGATGCGATAGATCATGCAAAATGGCATGAGAACGCCAATGTACATGCGCGCTGGATTGATGCCCAAAAAGTAGAAAAAGAAGGTACCAAAATCATCGGCAATCCCGATGGTATAATCGTGCCTATCGGTTGGGGAGAGCGCGGCGCGGAAGGTATGATTGGTGCCGCAAATTATGCCCGTGAACAAAAGATTCCATACTTGGGTTTATGTTACGGAATGCAACTTGCGGTTGTCGCTTTTGCACGAAATGTTCTAGGGTGGGAAGATGCCAATACCACTGAAAATAATCCAAAAACCAAACATCCTGTGATCGGACTTATCCCGTCACAGAAAGAGCTGATGGAGCGTCGCGCCTATGGCGGCACAATGCGTCTTGGAGCTTGGGGAGCCATGGTAAAACCCAAAACTAGAGTTTATGAAATTTATAAAAAATATGGCGGGCTCATAAACAGCGAAGGCAAAACCTCTGAAAGACATCGTCACAGATATGAATTTAACAATAAATATGCCGGCGATTTTGAGAAGAAGGGTTTAATCATTTCTGCGAGATCCTTGACTGAAAAACTTGTTGAAATCATCGAACTTCCAGAAGCTATGCATCCGTTTTATGTAGGAACGCAAGGACATCCGGAATATAAAAGCCGTCCACTTGCTCCACATCCCATCTTCAGAGCTTTTATTGCAGCTTGTAAAAACAATAAGTAATTGGTACAATTTCTCCATAAATTATGGCAAACTCTATCAAATACAAAGAATCTTCAATCTCAATCGGTGACATGGTTGATGTGGACTACAAAATCATTGAAGCTGAAAATAAAGAACGTATCCAGCAGTTTAGTGGTGTACTTATACGTGTAAAAGGTGATTCTGATGCAACTCGTATGATCACGGTGAGACGTATTTCAAAAAGCGGAATCGGAATTGAAAGAATATTTCCACTAGCATCACCGTTTATTGCAAACATCACGGTTTCCAAGAAATCTCCATTCAGTAAAGCGCGGGCCTATTTTATCCGTGATCTTTCACAAAAAAATCTTCGACAAAAGCTTTACGGACAGAAATAAAATACTTCTTGAAATCGAATTTAAAAAAATTGTATAGTTTGTTATGCTTTCGTATAACAAATTCACTGGAGGTATTGGTGAAATCCTAGCAATTGATTATCTGCTTAAAAAAGGATACATTATTGTCGATCAGAATGTCTTTTCACGTTGGGGAGAGATAGATATTGTGGCGCGGAAAGGAGATAAGATTCATTTTGTCGAAGTAAAAACGAGAATCTCTACGAGACAAGGAGTGCCTTACGAAGCCGTACGAATACCTAAACTTTTTCATCTTATGCGTACTATTCAACATTATATAAAAACTCATAACTTAAATAATTACCGCTTCCAGCTCGATGTGATTGCCATAATATTAAATCCGGATCGCAGTGTAAATGAACTGAAGCATTATGAGAATGTCGAGGTAGATAGATTTTTTTGATCTGCTTTGTTACAATAGTCTATTGTGGCCCCGTCGTCTAGCGGCCTAGGACACTTGGTTTTCATCCAAGTAATCAGGGGTTCGAATCCCCTCGGGGTCACTGTTTGATATCATATTTATATGAAAATATGGCACTGGAAAGTAGACAAACAAGTTTTTACATTCATAATTTTAGCTTTAATTTGGTACATTTTAGGGTTTACCTCTTATGATGTATACAAAATACTGCCAAATGTAAAAATGGGAGAGTATCATTCCTGGCCGTTATATTTCTTTCTGATAGATATTTTTGCTACATTTGGATTAATAATATTTTATGGAAGAATTGTTTGGACAAATAGAAAATCGAAGCATATATTTTTTTACATATTATTAGGACTTTTGCTTATTTACCCACTTCTAATTGTTCATGCTACTTATGACGATCTTTATTCGAGTTTTTGTCTGAAGCTTGATCCGATAAACTACAACTGTTTAAAATATAGACCTCCTCCAGACTTTAGAAATATATCTCTTGAGTGAGGAAAATAAAACGCAAGAATTTACCAAGTATTTGGAAGACCTGATATATTAGGATCAGATGAGACAACTATTTTTGGCAAAAGATGTTTGCTTAATCCGCTCATAGCTCGCGAAAGGGAAGGAGAAATTGATCTTAATCCACCAATTTCATTATTTAAACTGTTCATAAAGCTGTTAAGTAAAGTTGGTACTTCTGAACGAAGTAACTCGTAAATGTATACTGACCCGCATCGTTCAATCAAAGTCCGTAAATCTGCAAATCTAATTTGTTGATCATTCACAAGCCCAAGCACTAGATTTCCATCTTTTGGTTTATCTTTTACAATATCTGATAAATCGTCCCAATGCTGTATTATCATACCAATGTGTATGGTTCCATTCTGTGTAGATCGTCTCCTATGTTCCGGTGTATCTGCAGCTATGTCCCATAGTTTAGCTACACCTGAGGAAAAAAGGCCAGATGTCATTAAACGATATTGATAAGCTTGAGCAAATGTAGGATCATCAGTCCATTGATTTATCATGGTAAGTCCCTCATAAGCAGAATTTTCAAGTTGACCTATGCATTCTCTGAGATCTATTTGTTTTCCAGCAGGTAATCCGCTTTTTGCTATAGTCCTTGCAATGGTTTTTCGATGTTTTAATGTGGCCAATTCCCATTCATCTCTGGTAGGAGTAGCTACAGATTTATCAAACAGATCATCAGTAGCAGTCATGTAACGAACCACGTCAGTTACAAGTGGGAAAACTGGTCCTGGCAGACTTTTGCCGGATAAATGCGAAAGCACTGTCATCATAAAAGATCCTTCTTCATACCATCGATTTCCCTGTATACGTTGATCTAATGAAATGCCAATATGCCTACCGTAAAATCTGGCTGCATGATATCCCAAAGACGCGTATTCACTAGGTGTAATATATGGATTGAATTTTTCTGACAACATAATTGGATATTATATCCTAGCTTGTAGAAAAAAATAAAAGGAAGTTAATTGTCTAAAGCAATGATGTTCACAAAATTCTCACGGATTTGACTTTTTGACATACTCATAAGTAAGTTTAGATATCTCTTTTATGACCCCGGTTAATTCATTAAAATCTTTGCCCTTTGTCATTATACATAATATATAAGGATGCTTGGGAAAATATATTATTCCACAATCATGCAGTTCTTTTACAGTTTCAAACTCCCTTTCTCCAAATTTTTGCGCGACAACAATATCACTCGGTACTCCTGCTACAAGCCCTTTATCAAAATTTGCCTCAGAAAGAGTCATCAGTGCTTTTTCAGACATTTCCTGATTTAAATAGGTTGCATTGTATAAAACTCTAAAAAATGAACCAATATTACGTGATGATGCAAAGTCTTGTTGTGCACTGGTGACTGGTAATTGGAATCCTATTTCAGAATACAATTTTTTCAGTTCATCTTGATTGGAGTTTGTAGATAATATGTACAAAGCTTCATTGTCAGAATACCTAATCATTCTATTAATAAGCTCATTAACAGTATATTCAGTTCCTACTTTTAAATTGTTTGTTGGGGCATAATTCCGCGATGTAATATCAGCCATTTTTGGTTCAGTATATTTATATTTTTTTGAAAGAATAGAAGGATCTTTTTCTGCTTGCTTATAATAAATCATCATCAATGGTATTTTTAGCAGGCTTGCAGGAATAAATTTTTCAGAATGGTTTACTCCCACCCAAGGTCCATTGTTGAGATCCCGATAATACACACCGATTATCTCGGCTTGATTTTGACTGACTAAATCATTTGTTTTTTCCTCAAGTTTTTCTTTATAATCACCAAGTTCTTTGCTTGGCGGAATATCAAAATCTAGAAGCTTATTTGTGAATCTTTTTTGACCACTATGTTTTTCAACATACCAGTTAGTTTTGTCAATGAAAAACTGACTGAAGAATGTTCCAGTTATGATTCCAACTATTAAAAAGAATAAAGAGAAGAATATTCCCTTATATTTACTCATAAAGTTGCCGATTAATCATTTTACTAAATGATAATAGCATATTTTTTGATTGATTATTTCAGTTAATCAAAGCAAAATATTTATAAATACAGTATTATTTACAGTTAATGCTCAGTTTTTTCTTGAGGATAAAACCAATACGAGAATTTATTATCAAAGTTGATCAAAAGAGAATAGTTATAATCATTTCGAGAATCAAAAATCATCTTGTCAAAAAGACAAAAATACTAGATATCGGATGTGGTATAGGACTACTTTCTTTGGCTATTAAAAGAAAAGGATACGATCTTACTGCAATAGATGTTCATAATATTTCGCTAGTTAAAAATATAAATCCCATGATATATGATGGTAAAAATTTGCCATTTGGTGATGATGCGTACGATACCGCACTTTTTATCACAGTGCTACATCACACGCCAAACCCTGAACATCTTATAACGGAAGCTACAAGAGTGGCAAAAAGAATCATAATCGTTGAAGATATTTATGAAAACGCTTTTCAGAAATACGCTACGTATATAATGGACAGCATAGTTAATCTGGAATTCTTTGGGCATCCGCATACAAATAAAGACGAGAAAGAGTGGATGAATTTATTTAAGCGCAATAAACTAAAACTCATACATAAAGATAGAATGTCTTATTGGAACTTTTTTCTTAGCGCAGTTTATGTGATAGAAAGGTAATAAAATTGCACTTTACAATAGTTATATAATTATGTATAAATATTAAATATGAAAAAAACACAGGATCCAAAAGACGTCTGCCCCAAGTGTGGTTCGGAGTTAAAACCTATTGAAGAATTGCCGTCTGGAAAAAAACTTCAGCGCTGCTCGAAAGGCAACTGGAACCCGGAAACTAGACAAACCGAAGGTTGTACATATGTAAAATGGTTTAATCCGGAACCGGAAAAACTGGATGAAAAATGTCCTAAGTGTGGAAATCCTCTGGTCATGATCACGACCCGTTTTGGCAAAAAACTTAAAAAATGTAGTACGGCAGGATGGGACCGCGAAACAAAAACCGCAACCGGTTGTGACTATGTCGAATGGTTCAAAGGATCAAAAGAAGACCTTGATGAAAAATGTCCGAAATGCGGAAACAATATGCAGCTTGTCACCACCTCAAACGGAAAGAAATTAAAAAAGTGCAGTACCGCGGGTTGGGATCGTGAGACGCGCAAAGCTACTGGTTGTGACTATGTTGAATGGCTGAATGATAAAAAACCAAGCAATGGGGATGAAAATTTCCCAGCATATGAAGTATAGTTCTAGTAGAGCATCAGTGTGATTTCGCCTTTGTATTCACGTTTTCCAAGCTCCTCTGCGCTCCCGCGCACGGCTTCTTCAAATTTTTTTGTTAGCTCACGGGCAACCACAACTTCAGTTTCCGGCATGATCTCATTTATCTTCATCAGAGATCTCTGTACACGATTTGGCGATTCAAAGGCAATAAATACTGCATCCGGAAACAGTGTTTTTATCTGTTTCATCTTATTTAATATTTTGATTAGCTGAGATTCT
>CAYNLS010000058.1:4219-6579 GCA_964398125.1 uncultured Gammaproteobacteria bacterium | reverse complement strand
ATTCAAGTTTATTCTGGTCGCGCCTTAGTATTTTTATCGCTATGCCGCTTAGCACGACTTTTTTTGTATTTGCCCACACATTACCACACCATTTCCTACAGCTAAATAAGAGAATTTTTTGGTTAATTATTGTTGCAACCGTGGTTACAATGATAATTAACATTTCTCCTTATGCATTTACAGGTATAGAAATCAAAAATGGTAATGTTAAGGTTTTGACAGGTATAGGGTTGATGCCATTTGGTTTGTTGTCAACTTTTTTTAGTTTTGCTGCAGTATTTATTTTATTTAAAAGATTAGTTTCCTCTATTGGTGCTATAAAGCAACAATTACGTCTTATTCTGTATGGTATTTTATTCATGCTGGGTCTCATTATTATTACGATATTTATTCCAGTAGTACTTTATCAGTATCATTTTTTTGTTGCATTTTCGCCAATATATACACTCGTTTTCTTAGGGATGACTGCTTACGCCATCGTCCGCCATCGTTTTCTCGACATCCGTCTGATTGTCGCTCGTGCCGTGGCCTACATTTTTCTCCTGATTTTTATAGGTATAGGCTACATTGCATTTTTATTTGATGTAGCAATATTGATTAATAGAGATAAACCAAACAGAGAGACGGTGCAGGAACTTATAATGCCAGCGATAGTAGCCTTACTATTTGCTATTTCATTCCAGCCGCTTCGTAGATTTTTTGAAAAAATTACTAACAAATTTCTTTATAAAGACAAATATGATCCCAATACTCTCCTCTGGGATTTAAGTCGTATCATGGCTTCGACTCTTAAACTTTCCGATTTGTCCAATAAAATTCTTGATAAACTTCTGAGTTCTGTAAAAATAAATTACGGGGCGATAGTTCTGACTCGTCATTCTTCAATTATCTGGGTCGGTGGGGGAGGGAAGACCAGCGATAGACCTTTTAAAGGTAAGGATACGTATGACCTTATTCATGCATCAAACAAAAGTCAGAATCAAAAAGAAAACATTCTGATTTTTGAAGAACTTCCGGAATCCAAAATTAAAACTACAATGCGAGAGCATAATATTACCGCCGTGCTTCCTCTTATTGTGCGTAAAGAGCTTATCGGAGGTATATTGCTAGGCGAAAAATCATCTGGTGAAGTTTACTCTTCAGAGGATGTAGATGTCCTAAAAATTTTTGCCCCTGAGGTTGCGGTTGCAGTCAAGAATGCGCTTTCATATGAAGAAATAAAGAGGTTTAATATCACTTTGGAAGAAGAAGTGAAGCGGGCGACAGAAAAATTAAGAAAAGCAAATACAAAATTGAAAGAACTAGATAATCTAAAAGACGAGTTTGTATCGATAGCATCTCACGAGCTGCGCACACCGATGACTGCCGTCAAAAGTTATCTTTGGATGGCTATAAATCAACCCGGTCAGACATTGAAAGACGAGTTGAAAAAATATTTGGAGATTTCGTATTCGTCAACTGAAAGACTGATAAGGCTCGTGAATGATATGTTGACGGTCTCAAGAATAGAAAGGAATAAAGTTGAACTTAAACTCGAAATTATCAATGTATGCGATATCGTAAAGATGGTCTACGATGAGCTTAAAATCACCGCTGATCAAAAACATATTAATTTTCAGCTATTGGGTTGTGAGACTAATAAATACAACATTAAAGCCGATAAAGAAAAGCTGCGTGAAGTTTTTCAGAACATCGTGGGCAATGCCTTGAAATTTACACCGGAAAAAGGGAAAATTACTATAAATCTTAAGATGAGTGGACAAAATAAGGTTGCCATAACCATCGCCGATACTGGACCTGGAATACCCAAAGATGATATAACCAAACTTTATCAAAAGTTCAGCCGGATTGAATACTCATATGCAAAGCACAGTAGCATGCCTGGCACTGGTCTCGGGCTTTATATTTCAAAGCAGATTATTGGTTTACACAACGGAAATATTACGGTAGAATCAGAAGTAAATGTAGGTACGACGTTCACCGTCTTACTACCTACTATATCAAGTGGCAAATAGGACGTGGAAATATAAGATTATGGCTGATCAAAAAACAAACGTAATAAAAAAAATCCTTGTTATTGAGGATGAGGAATATATTCGTGACCTATATATTCAGATACTTCAGAAAGAAGGATATCTCGTCGATTCTGCGTCAGATGGAGAAGAGGCGTACATGAAAATGTCAAAAAAAGAATATGATCTAATATTACTGGATATTATTTTGCCGAAAATTGACGGACTGCAAGTTTTGGAAAAATTGAAAAAGGAATCAAAAAAAGTAGCTGCATCAGTTGTGCTACTTACAAATCTAAGTCAAGAGGTGGTTGTAGCAAAAGCTATTGATTATGGGGTAAGAGGTTA
>CAYNLS010000058.1:0-4209 GCA_964398125.1 uncultured Gammaproteobacteria bacterium | reverse complement strand
TGAACGGTGATCGTGTACGTACCCAGTTGAAGTAATAAATTTATAGTTGTACAATAAAATTATGGTTAACGCTAAGCGCGGACAGTCATTACTTGTCATTATTCTTCTTATATCTGTCGTTTTTACTTTAGTTGCTACAGCTTCATATCGTTTTACTTCAGAAACTCAGACAAGTAAGCTTCAGGAAGAATCGGTGCGCACTCTTGCTGCAGCAGACTCAGGTATTGAACGAGGACTTCAGATCGCATCTACTGTTGCCTCGACAAATCAGACATACGAGACTGCATTTGGCGCTACTGCGGCTCTTGCCGGAATAAATAGAACCGCAAGCAGAATAAATATTACAAAAACTCGTGCTACATCATATGTTACATCGACAATTGATAAAGACGATCAATATATCTTTTATCTTTATGACTATCCAAACAACAATGGCGCAGCGGCAAGTTATTTTCGCGATAATTTCCGTATTTACTACGGAGCACTCGCTAACACCTGTGGAGCTAGTCGTACGTTACCCGCAATAGAAATGACGCTTATTTATGGAGCCGGTGCTAATACCGACAAAGTCGCACGACAAGTTGTTGATCCATGTAGAGATGTAGCTGGCTCTCTAAAAATAGCTGAAAGTCAGAGTGGTCCCCCCAGCGCTCCACAAACTGTTCGTGTGGGAGTGGGATGTGGCGCTTCGGGATGTAATGTAGGAGGTACATTATTTAATCGTTATGGAGACATGTCATCACTATACATACCACAAATTATTGGTACGGATTATCCAAAAATGTTGATTGTGCGGGTACTTTTTGCTCCAACAATCATTGGATTTCAAACAACCACTCCATTAAATCCTTTTATCCAATTTTTTGCCCAAGGTCAACAAATTGAAGCTAAAGCAGTATCAAATAATGGAGTCTCAAAAGTAGTCAGATTATTTAAGTCAAATCCACAACTTCCGGCAGATTTATTTGTGACTACGTTTTGATTTCATAAAGTGAATTTTTCAAAAGCTACTTGCTCTTTTGGCACCCCTTTACTATCACAATATATACGAAGTGATTCAACGACTACTTTGCTGCCACAAAGATAATAGTCAAAATCTGCATGTTTTTTTTGTAATTTTTGTACAAGCGCTTCAACTCCGAGATTTACATGTCCCAAAGCACAAAATGGCAGGTGTTCTTTTTTTACTTTTAAACTGATATCTGTTTCTCGTGATAAACAGATATTAAAATCAAAGCGACCTGGGAATGTATTTTTTAGGTTGATCAGATAGTCCATGTAGTATACGGCTTCGTAATTTCTCAAACCCCAGTAAAGATAGATATTTTGCGTGAAATTTTGATCTGATAATTTGTCGGGAATCATGGCAAACATTGGAGCAATGCCCGTGCCTGTCGCAAGATATATGGCGTCACGAGTAGAGGATCGATGAATAAATACTCCAGCCGGCCCCTGCATCGTCAAAAGATCACCAATTTTCATTTGTGGAAGATAGGTGCTTGCAACTCCATTTGGAATATACTCTATGACAAATTCGAGATGTCCTTTTTCAGAAGGAGGACTGGCTATAGAATACTGCCTGCGTGGCGCATGTTCAGTATCCTGCGGAATATGAAATATCATGTATTGACCTGCCTGAAAATTCCAATCAGGATTGTCAGGTCTTGTGAATTTGTATTTATCAACTCCGGAAACAAGAGTTGTCCTTTCAAGTAATTTTGACTGATATGTGGTAAACATATTAAAGTCGCGCCCGCTGCGTAATTTCTGCCTCAACTAATTCTTTTGGTCGACCGTATTTGAGCTTGGAGAGCTGTATTATGGCTTGGGCAATTTTTTCGTTGCGCTCTTTTTTCAGTTGTTCGATATCTTTGGTCATATCTACAGAAAATGGTTCAACCGGCTCATTATTAACAATGGTTTTCATATATGCATGAAATCGTTCAATATTTATAAGATCCGACTCTCCAAAACGTGGCTGATATTCACGGGCAAGGTATGAGGCGTCGGTGACACCGACACGAAAACCTATAAGTGTGCCTACGTTGCCAAACACTGCATTTTTTACCTCTTCATCCATCTGTCCTATAAACTGATTGGCGACAGTCAGACTTAGATGATATTTTCTAGCTTCAGAAAGTATGACGGCAAAATCTGGTGTAGCAAAGTTTTGAAACTCGTCAACATATAGGAAAAAGTCGCGCCGCTTGTCTTCAGGAGTGTCCACTCGACTCATTGCCGCGGCGAGAATTTTAGGTATTATCAAAAGTCCGAGGAATGTTGAGTTTTCTTCGCCAAGTTTTCCTTTTGAAAGATTGATGAGTAATATTTTACCCTCATCCATCACATCACGGAAATCAAATGACGATTTTGACTGGCCGATGATATTACGCATCATTTTATTGGTGACAAAACGGCCAAACTTGGAAACAATATAATCAAGCACTTCCGATTTATGAAAATCTGAGGTTTGCGCTATTTGGTCGGTCCAGTAACGACGGACAATTGGATCTTGCACTTTGGGAAGAAGCTCTTGAACAAATTTTTGGTCAGTCATGACACGGACAATTTCGATGAAAGTACTTCCGGGCTCTGACATGATTGTGAGCATTGCATTTCTGACCGCATGTTCAAATCGAGGGCCGATGATACCAGTGCGTTGAGGATCATACAGTTTATACATGAGGTTGATGATCGCACTCGTAATAAAATGCTTTTGCTCTTCTGTGCGCGCCTCAAGCAGATTTAAGCCCATCGGCCGCTCAGTTTCTGATGGATCAAATAATATTACATCTTCGGCCCGTTCGGGAGGAATATAACGAAGTGTATCTTCAATAAGATCTCCATGAGGATCAATTACACAACCTCCTCGTCCCGAATTCACATCTTGCTTGATCATCTCTTTGAGAAGTTCCGATTTTCCTACACCTGTTTTACCAATAATATATACATGACGCATACGGTCTTTAAGCTGGATGTGTACCGGTCGTCTTACGCCGCGATAATATCCAGAGCCAAGTAGAGTGCCTCCAGACATGGGAACCTCTGCAGCAACCGCCGCCGATTTTGCTTTTAACCATTGAATATGTGGCGTTTCAACTGTCTTATTTGGGAAATGAAAAATCGTTGCCAGCTCTTCAGATGAAAGATGCGAGGTAAGTTTTGTATATGGAAACTCAAAAATCGGGAAAAATTTATAGATAAAATTCATCATAAATCCTGCTTTGAAAACAATCTTTGGAGAAGCAAGACTGTTCATGTCAGAATCATACTGTCCAAAAGCATTTTTGATATTTCTGAGGTGTACGTCAGCAGTATCTTTATTTTTTGCAGAAACGACAATGCGAATCATAGACTCAAACCAAGGTTTTGTGACTTTGTCATTTATCTTTTCAAGCATTCGCTGATCGGTTTCAAACTTGGCCTTTGTTGGGTCAGCTTCATTCTTTTTTGTGGTGGATATAAAAGATTTTCCGGCTGCTTTAAGTTTGGAATCTGAAGCACGGATTAATATCTGTATGATTGCTCCTTCCTCATCATCCATTTTGGATAGAGCGGACGTGACTGCGCCAAGCGAATCACTTGGGATATCTTTATAAGTTTTTAGAGGCATGTATGGTTCTTTACTATGTCGAAGAGCTGAAAACGCGACTGCTCCGTGCTCGGAAAAAATGTTCGGTTCTTCAACTTTCTTGATGTCTGCCGATGGATAATAACCATAGATTGTTTTCTCAACAAGGTCAATGATTTTAGTTGGTGCAAAAATATAAAAACGGATATCTGACTTTTTGGCAACTATTTCAAAAGCAAGCGAATCGTCAACTTCAAGAAAACTAAAAAAACCGCTTTTTTTGAGCGACGAAAATGAGGCAAACATTTGCTCTGCAGCATCAATTTTCACTTCATTTTCTTTTGGCATCTGCACTTCAATCGTGGTCATTTCATAGGCCATGCTCTCACGTTTTTTGAGACGAAAATACAAAATGAGAAGATACATAAATCCAAGTGTCAGTAATGCCGCAAAACCTATGCCGACAAAAAGAAGTCCGATGAAGATAGCTCGTTCTATAAAAATATCCATAAAAGCAGTATTCATAAATTATATTATAACGTTCTTCATTGGGATCTGTGTAGTAAGATATTAGGAAAGAATTTTTTTCACATTGGCGATGAATTCGGGCGGCGACATATTACTTTTTATCCAATAAC
>CAYNLS010000057.1:0-6730 GCA_964398125.1 uncultured Gammaproteobacteria bacterium | reverse complement strand
GCAAACGGATCATATTGATAGAATCTACTTGGACTACGTCCTTCAAGTTGAGCTGTAAACATTGGCGGTCTGCTTCCTTCGCCTTCTTGAAATTCAACATGGGTAAGATTTCGTCTGTTCGGATCATATTTAAAACGATGATAAACATCGGCAATATTTTCAAAATCAAGAAGAGAAGCTGACTCTGGAACAAATAACATTTCTACAGCATGTATACCTGCATATGCTGGGACAGCTATTGGTTTTCCCTCTGGGTCATTTTGTTGTAGAACAGCAAGAAGAACAGAATATCCATCTGTTTGAAACGATAAATGAGATCCATGTCTGTTGGCTCTAACAACAGGTGAATAATCTCTAAATCCCCACAACTGATGATAAGCTTCATCAAGGTCTGTCTCATCGAATCTTAGGAGTCTTTGCATGGCAAGCCAATCGTTGGGACGATTCAATAAAGTCTGTTTAACATAAGCATTTGCCATAAGAGTCCTGCCCTCATAGGCACTAGTTTCGGGGACATCTTTTGAAACTCCGCTTTGAATCATTCTTAAAAGTTCTGTAATACGTTCTTTAATTCCCATAAATTGATCCGTATTATATATTATTTAGAATATTTATTATACTTACTACATGAATTTAAAAGCAGTATTGTTTGATGTTGACGGGACGCTTCTTGATACTCACGAGTATGTTTATCAATCGTTTGAGTATAGTCTCACGAAGCATCATAAACTGCTTACTCGAGCAGAAATAAAAAAAATAATGGGACTGCCGCTCGAGGAATGTTACAGGATTTTGACTGCGCTTGATGATGTGACTGTACTTGCAGATTCACACCGTCAGTTTCAAAACGAAAATTATCATTTATCAAAACCATTTCCAAACACAATTAAAACTCTTGAATATCTTCGAAATAAAGGCAAATTATTAGCAGCAATAACTACTCGCGCCAGAAAAAGCGCCAAAAAAACTCTTGAGGACGCTGCTATTTTAAATTACTTTAATTATTTTATCGGTTTTGAAGACGTCATAAAACCCAAACCCGATGCAGAACCACTTCTTAATGCCCTAAGTTTTTTAAAAACAGATCCAAAAGATGCAATCATGGTTGGCGATAGTGAAGTGGATGTTTATGCCGGAAAAAATGCCGGCACAAAAACCATTGGCGTGACATACGGATTTCATGGTGAACATATTGCTAAAACCCATCCTGATTATGTCATCGGCGACATTGGGGAACTGGTGAAGATAGTCGATGACTTAGATAAAAAGCAGACCTAAAAAGCTACAAATTATTACGATTCCGGCAGCAAAACTAAAGCGAAGCGCCATATCTTTTTGACCTTGTAAACTAATGTAGATTGTTTTGGCGACAATATTAACTGCGTTTATCAAAATAAAAGCCAGCACTCCGGTGTAGTGACTTATTGACTTGCCAGAAAGCTCTGCGATGTTTATCGCAACGGCATCAATGCCGGTGAATGCTGCGAGTGAGGCGGCGATAAGGAATCCTTTTTGACCGAAAATTTCTAGTGTGATACGCGTGATTAATTTAATTGTGATATAAAGTATTGCGAAGAGAATTGCCGATTTTATAGAAAGAATATTTTCATTATGATGCTTGTGTTCTAAATCTTCTTTCAAGTTATGTCTTGTCAAGTTCCAGAATATTGCACCGGCCAAAGTAAATCCGACGATCAAAATACCTAAAGTAGGTAAAAGATTTACTACATAAGGAGTGTTTAAAGGAAGTAGCACTATCAAGACCGGAAAAAAACTTGCCAAAGTGGCAAACATGACTCCGGCAATAAGTGGTACGGTTTCGCTTGAAGTTTTACTTTTTGTGGCAAGTGACTGGGTGGTAGCTGTCGATGACACAAAGCCGCCAAGGATGCTCGTCAATATAAATCCGCGCCCTTTTCTAAACATCTTCTCAAGCATATATCCCAAAAGATCGACACCGGAAATCACGGCGACGATAAGCCAGGTCAGAAACGGATTTAAAATCTCAAGCTTAAGCCAGGATGATTGAATATTTAAAATTTTGAGAATATTTGGAAGATACGGTATCTCTCCAAGCATGATCGGTCTATTGGGCAGAAACGGCAAGATGACCACCGCTATGAGCGCGTAGCTGATGATTGCTTTAAATTCCTGCTCGTGAACATCTTGTACCACGTGTTGGACGCGTTCTTTATTAGCAAGAATGTTCATTAGTAAAACCACAAGCGCAAGCGTCAAGCCGATTGGAAAAACCTCAAGCCCGATAAAAAGTCCGATTAAGTAGGTATACATCGTGGCAATTTCTGTTGTGATTCCGTATCGCTTTGATTGTAGACTCGTAAAAACATAATGTGCACCAATAAGAAACATTGATGTGATAGTTAGAATTAAAAACAGACTGAAGTACTCATGATAGAGTAATCCGGCAATCGTGCCAAGTGCGGTGGTGAGAGCCAGTGTGCGCACTCCAATAGTCACAACGTGACTTTTTTCGTCTTTTTCAAGCTCGTGTTTTTCATGTATCTCCCGTTCAAGTCCAACGGCCGCTCCGATAGCAAGAGCCATAACAAGCTTTAGGAATGTCGCAAGTTCCATGTATTTATTTCAGTATACAAAATATTATTACTAAATTTTTATACAACGTGCGGTATAATATGCCAATGCTGAAACTCGCGGAGGAAATTCTTAATAAAGTGCCGAAAGTAGAGTATGCGGATGTACGCATAGTAGAACAGAATACGGAAGAGATCGCGACAAAAGATGGTATCGTCGAAGCGCTTCACTCGGGAAAGGCGTTAGGAGAGCACGTGCGAGTTCTTCATAAAGAAGTCTGGGGATTTGCCGCATCCAATGATTTTTCAAAAAAAGGAATTGACGCCACAATCAAAAAGGCCATGGAGATTGCCGACTCCTCGGCAAAATATAAAACAACCGACGTCGCTTTAGATTCACAAAAACCAATAACCGCGTCGTATAAAACTCCGATAAAAGGAGATCCTTTTAAAGTGCCGCTTGAGGAAAAAATTGATATTTTATTAAAAGCTGACAAGGCTCAAAAGGTGAGTCCTAAAGTCGTCATTACACAATCTTCGTATCAGGCAAACTCTGAAAAAAAATATTTCGTTTCTACTCTTGGTTCAAAAATTGATCAGGAAATAGTCTGGACAGGCGCAGGAATAGAATCTTCCGCCGTTTCAGGGGCCGAATTTCAAAATCGTTCTTATCCCAACTCTTTTCGCGGTCAAAATCAAACGCGAGGATTCGAACTTGTTCGCGAATTAAAATTAGAAAAGCACGCTCCTCAAATTGCCAAAGAAGCGGTAGATCTATTAACTGCAGATCTATGTCCAAGCGGAGAATTCGATCTCATTTTAGATGGCAATCAGCTTGCACTTCAGATTCATGAAAGTTGTGGCCATGCGGTTGAACTTGACCGTGCCTTGGGTTATGAAGCTTCATATGCAGGTACAAGTTTTTTGACACCTGATAAATTATTTAATTTTCAATACGGTTCACCGATTGTTAATCTCACCGCAGATGCGACAATTACCGGTGGTCTTGGCACATTTGGTTATGACGATGAAGGTACGAAAGCACAGCGCACTTATTTAGTAAAAAAAGGTATTTTCCAAGATTATATCACTTCTCGTGAGACTTCAGTCGAACTTCAGAAAATTAATCCAAAATATAAGAAAAAGAGTAACGGTACGGTTCGCGCCTCATCATGGAGTCGTTTGCCTATGATCAGAATGACCAATATCAATTTAGAACCTGGTGGAGAAGAGGGCACAGGAAAAGCCTGGACACTTGATGAGCTTATCGCAGATACAAAATATGGAATTTTTATGTCAACCAATCGTTCATGGAGTATCGATGACAAGCGTTATAACTTTCAGTTTGGTACAGAAATTGGTTGGGAAATCAAAAACGGTAAGCTTGGAAGGATGTTGAAAAATCCTACTTATCAAGGCATCACACCACAGTTTTGGAATAGTTGTGATGCGATCTGCGGTCGCCGTGAGTGGACTGTGTGGGGCACGCCAAACTGTGGTAAAGGCCAGCCAAGTCAAGTCATGTATACGGGACACGGTGCCAGTCCGTCACGTTTTCGTAAAGTAAAAATTGGAGTTGTAAATTGGTAAGCATATGCAGGGAGAAAAAAAATTAAAACAAATAGCAGATAAAGTATTAAAGTTTTCGAAAGCAGAAGGTACCGAAGTTCTCCTTTTTGTCGGTGATAATTCACTCACACGTTTTGCCAACAATCAGATACATCAAAATGTGGCGTGGCACGATCTTGGTATTTCGATTCGTGTAGTTAATAATAAAAAAATTGGTGTTGCGTCAACTAATTCTTTTGATGATGAATCACTTAAAAAACTTGTTTATAAAGCAACCGAACTTTCAAAATTGCAAAAACCTGACAAACATTTTATTTCTCTGCCGAAATCAAATAAAATTCCAAAAGTAAAAAATGAGATATATGAAGCAAAAGAAGAAGAGCTCGCAAAAAGTGTTTATACGGTCATAAAAAAAACAAAAGCAAATAAACTCGTGGCTTCGGGAGCCTATGCAAATGATAATTCAGAAATGGCGGTTGCCAACTCTCACGGAGTTTGGGCATATCATGCAGGATCATCTTGTAATTTATCGACTATTATATTGGGAAGCTCATCAAGTGGCTTTGCCGCAGACGTTGCCCGTAGAGTCAAAAGCATTGATGCCGCAAAAGTCGCCAAAATAGCTATAAAGAAAACTTTAGATAGCGCAAAGCCGGTAGATATTGAACCCGGAGAGTACGAAGTCATTCTTGAGCCGCAGGCCGTTTCCGAGATGCTGGCCTTTTTCCAGTGGTACGGACCAAACGCAAGAATTTATCATGAGCAAGCAAGTTGCCTTTCTGGGAAATTGGGTAAACGGGTTTTTGGAAAAAACATAACGATTATCGACGATCCTTTTCATCCCGAGATTTTTCCAATGCCATTTGATTATGAAGGCCAGCCAAAAAAGAAATTGACTATCGTTCAAAACGGAATTCTAAAAAATATTGCGTACGACTCGTATTATGCCAAACGATACAAAATGAAAAATACGGGTCATGCATTACCGGCCCCAAATACGGCTGGACCGATACCGTTGCATTTATATATAAAACCCGGCAATAAAACCAGAGGAGAAATGATTAAATCAGTCAAAAGGGGACTCTTGGTGACACGACTTTGGTATGTTCGCGTATTAAACCCAAAAACATTAAATGTCACCGGTATGACTCGAGACGGCACATTTCTCATTGAAAAAGGAAAGATAGTGAAACCTGTTAAAAATTTGCGATTCAATCAAAGTATTCCTGAAGCGTTAAATAATGTGGTTTCAATTGAAAATAAATTGACACGACTTGCCAGTTTTGAAGGCGAACTCATTAATCTCATGCCGACAATGTATATCAAAAAATGGCAGTTTTCAAGCGGCACATTATTTTAAATTATCAGTTTCCGCCATAGGCGGATCTGGGCCAAAGGCCCATTGGCCTCTGGCCAAAGCCTTGCCCGAAATAGTTAAAAATTACGAATTATATGGTAAATAAAGCTATCATCAAAACAACAAATATCATTAAAGCGGCTCCGGAAGATACACTTAGTATGACTCTTTCACATCTTACCAGTTCCCATGATGCAGCGTTTGTTTTCGGAGAAAAGGGCTCATTTTTAGGAGTGATCAATCCTTATTATTGTCTTATTCATTCATCTTATCCCGGAACCACTAAAATCGAACATTGTCTATTTCATCCGCCAAGAATCATCATTAATGATTCTCTTGAACGGGTTTCCAAAATGATGATCGAATCCAAAATTCATTATTTACCCGTATTTGATGAAGCGAATAAGTTTGTAGGCATCATGACGGCAAGACGCGTTTTGAATCTTTTAAAAGATCTCCCAATCTCAAGAATCAGCATTAGCGATGTTCTTCTTAACAAAAAAAGACCATTGGTAACACTTTATGAACATGATACGATAGCTCAAGCCCTGCATTTATTTAAAGAAAATAAAATTTCAAAACTTGTAATCATAGACAAAAATATGAAGTTGCAAGGAGTTTTGACCTATTACGATCTGATTCCATATTTGGTGGCGCCAGGAGTACGCAACAACCGAAGTATGCGTGTCGGTGAAAAAGAACAATTTAATAAGATGAAAGTCAAAAACTATGCCAAACCCACAGTACTTGCGCTTCATGAAAACGCTAAAGTCAGTGAGGCGATAGAGCTCATTATTACTCGCTCCATCGGCAGTGTCATAGTCGTTGATCACGAGTCACATCCAATCGGTATTGTGACAACTCGTGATATCATGCAGCTTATTCAAAAAGGTAGTGTTCCCAAAAAAATTGAGGTCTCTACGAAACATATTGAATCGCACTATAAAAAGTTAGAAACAGATCTTGAAGCTTTTGTGAGATCTCATATTGCCAAAGATAGAAAAGTCCGTAGTGCAAGAGTACGTTTTGATATTGAGAAAAACGGCGGCCTTTTCAGGATTGCCGTTTTCCTTGAACCGGAGCGTGGAGAGGTGCGTGTTTTTGAACGCGAAGGCAAGGATCCCGTAAAACTTGTAAAGGATATCAAACAAGCGATTAGGAACGAGTAAGTATTCCAGATTCTGTAACGACATATTTTCGCTCGTTACCAAAATTTGCTTGTCGCCAAGCAATTATCTCCGCGATTTATATA
>CAYNLS010000056.1:0-6820 GCA_964398125.1 uncultured Gammaproteobacteria bacterium | reverse complement strand
ACATCTTTTATCAGATTGTCGTTGCCTGGAAAAAAAAATGAGACTCCGTAGATGATTACAAATGCTACGAGAAAAGCGCTGAGAAATAAAACTAAAATAGCTGTCACAATAACGCGAAGTTTATGTTTAAAGGATGTCGCGACTTGATTAGGAGGGTTCATACCTTAAAAACTACCTTAAAAATACTTATATGTAATATATATGGACGCATATCTTATGTATGGCATAAAAAAAAATAATTGTCAATATAAGTTGATCTAAATCAACTATTTAAGGTAGTTAAATCAATACATTGAGGAAGGTATTAAAATCCGTAGACTGTGTTTATGAAGCTGTAAAGCTCTTTTGTGAAAAAAAGCAATGCATAAAATCCAGAAATCAAAAATGGTCCAAAAGCTATCTTCGTTTTCAGTTTTGCTTTCTGAAATAACATCAATGTCAAAGCAACTAATCCACCGACGACAAATGCAAGATATAAGGCTACAAGACCACCCTTAATACCTAAAATAAAACCCATTATGTACGCGAACTTTACATCGCCAAAACCCATGCCTCCGCCTTTTGTAAGAAGAAAAATTAAAAGTAATGGCAACATGACAGCCATACCTGCAACGAACATCATCGCCAATTTTTGTAATAAAGGAATGCTTAAAAATTGAAATATAATTACATTCTGAGGATCGATATTGAGTATAAAAAGTCTTAATATTCCGCAAATTATTAAGGCAATATGTATCTCATCCGGAATGATCTGATAACGTAAATCACTTAAAATTATTACGAAAATTAGGGAGGCTATTGCAATATGTATCCCGTGAAGCCAAACAGAGCCGTTTGGATAAGCATAGTTTGATAAAAACCACGTCAGAGTAAATATTACGCCCGTTGCTATTTCAGAGAGAGGATAGTTGATTGATATTGAGGCTTGACAATAACGACATTTTCCTTTTAGTGAAGCATATGAAATAATTGGTATGAGATCTATCCATGACAGTTCACGTTTACATGTATCACATTTTGAACGTCCGCTTAAAGTTTGCTCATTAGCAAGACGGTCAGCAACTACATTTAGAAAGGATCCGAAGAAAAGTCCAATGACAAAAATGATTATTGAATACAAAATATTTAATGAAGGATATACTGTTTCAAACATACCTATCATTTTATAGTACACTAACTTCGATCTAATACAATAGTGATTTCTTCAGAAATTTAAAACAATTTTTTGTTTTTTGAACGGACCTATGACTGCTATACTCATTTGGTTTGTCAGGAAAAGTTTTTTTGCTGTTTCAATAAGTTGAACTTCATTTACTTTATCGATGTTTTGGATTATCATATCGGGATTTATTAGCTCTTTTTCAAATAGATATCGACCCCCGATGAGAGAGGCAGCATCATGTGAATCTTCAAGAGAAAGTAATAATCTACCTTTTAACATTTCTTTTACCCGCTCAATCTCTTCAGTTTCCAGATCTCCATCGGCAATTTTTTTGTGTTCATTTATTATCAAATTTATCGCCTCTTGTACCTTTTCGAAATTGTTTGTCACACCGGCTTGTGTCGCAATATAACCAGTATCCTCATAAAGATCCCGACTTGTTGAGATGTAATAACAAAGGCCGCGACGTTCGCGAAGTTCGGTGAAAAGACGTGACGACATACTGCCCCCTAATATCCCAGCAAGCACGCTCAAAATATATCGCCTAGGATCGGTTTGCGCAAATGCTCGATAGCCAAGCACAAGATGTGCTTGCTCTGTTTTTTTATAAAAAATTTCGATTTCTGGTTTTTTTTGTAAATGATCAAACTTGACAAACTTTTTCTTAGTTTGTTTTCCCCAATTTCCTAAATTTTTTTCGATATTTGATAAATATTTGTCAATTTCTTTACCATCATGATTTAATCCGCCTGCAATGACAAGTACCGTATTGCCGCTGTGATAATGATCGGCAAGATAATGAATAAATGTGGTCTTAGAAAAGGAGCGCACTGTTTTCTCAGTACCAGCAATATCATATCCAAGCGGATGACCGGGAAACATGATGTCATCAAAAATATCGCCTACTTTTCGCGCCGGCATATCTTCATACATATTTATTTCTTCAACTATGACCCCTTTTTCTCGCTCAATCTCAGCAGATTCAAGGAGAGGATGCCTTATCATATCTGAAAGCAGATTAATCACGGTATCAAAATGTGCTTTTGGTGCCTTTACCCAATAACCAGTATGGTCTTTGGCTGTAAACGCATTGAAATCTCCTCCTATGCCGTCAATCGTTTGTGAAATGAGTTTGGCATTTGGATATTTTTTTGTTCCTTTAAAAGCCATGTGCTCAAAAAAATGAGCTATACCATTATTCGTTTTAGTCTCATAACGAGATCCGGCACCAACCAGAAACATAGTTGTAAGTGTTGGGAAGTCGTGAGATTGGATAAAGATTACCGGAAGTCCATTGGAAAGAATGTGTTTAATTATTTTCATGTATGAATAAAAGTGAGCCCGCCGAGACTCGAACTCGGAACCAACAGCTTAAAAGGCTGCTGCTCTACCATTGAGCTACGGGCCCAAAATACTTGCAAGGTGAGTCTAATTTTATCAAGCGCACCTTCACTTTGCAATTAAGCTTTTCAAAGCTTCCTATTTAATGATTTATTGGGTCGTTCATAGTATAATCTTGCCCATGAGAGAGTTGGTCATTGATTCGAGCTCACACCAAAATTGGGCTTAATGTTCATAGGATCATAGATCCTTTGGAGGCAGAAAGATGGGGTAAACGTCACATGTCAGCACAATTTTATATCGATATGACTCCATCTGATGCTTTTGACTTAGCGCTACCTTTTATAAAATCTTGGAATTGGAAATAAGGTCAGTTTGTTTCTCCATATACCACTCATCTTCATCATCTTTTTCAGGAAAATGCTTAAAACCATTTTTTAAATAAAACTTTTTTCCGATTTCATTATTTTTATGAACGAACGTGAAATATGATTTTGCTTTTTGTTTTTTCAAAAATGCTTCCCCAAGTTGTAAAAGTTCATTTCCAATTCCCTTTCCTATGTATTCTGGGAGAAGATAAATCCGCCATAATCGCCAAGTTTTTTCATGAGGACCAATCGTGATATACCCTACTATTTTCTCACCGTCTTTTGCAATATAATTCCAACCATTATTTTTCTCTGCCCACCTTAAAGCATTTTTTACAGCTTCTTGAGAATAATTTTTCTCGATAAACTTTTTTATAAAATCTTCCGAGTAAATATTTTTGTAGGTAAATAGCCAAGATTTAAGAGCGACTTCTTTTAACTTACGAGAATTGTGAATTTGAAGGGGTTCAAAACTGATCATAAGGTAATTGTACTCAAAAAATGTAATCGTCTAGCAGATTTTTTGTATTGACAAAATATGTACATTTGTTATACTTTTTTTATGAACTTTGCTATCAAGTATAGTAAAGAAAAAGATATATTATTACAAGCAACTAGAGGGATTAGTTTTGACGATATCATTAGGCTAATTGAAGATGATAAAGTATTAGCTGATATAGCACATCCTAACGAAGTTAAATATCCAAATCAAAGAATATATGTAGTAGAGATTAAAAAATACGCATATCTTGTTCCCTATGTAGTTTCCAAAGAAGAAAAAACAATTTTTCTGAAAACTGTTTACCCAAGTCGTGTTTATACTAAAAAATTTATAAAAAAGTATGAAAAGTAGAATACCAAAAGATCCATTTAAAAATTTAGTTCTTGATAAATATGAACAAGAGATTGAAGATGCTCTAGAAAGAGGCGAATATAAGTCTGCTTCAAAAGAAGAACTAGAAGAAACAAAAAAAATGTTTAAAGAGGCGGCAAAAAATTATAGAGAACTCCAAAAATCAAAACGAATTACTGTTCGACTGAAACAAATGGATTTAATAAAACTAAAAGCAAAAGCAAAAGAGAAAAATATTCCCTATCAAACTCTTCTGAATGTTTTAATACGGGACTTTGTAGAAGGAAAATATTCTATAAAGTTGTAATTATCTATTACTTCAAAACCAAATTCAATATCTTCTCTTTCACATAAATAGCTTTGTATTTTTTTCCTTCAATATATTTTTTCACTTTTTCATCTTCTACAGCTTTTTTCACGACCGTTTTTTCATCTGCATCAGACTTATTGAAAACAATAGTCGCTCTGATTTTACCATTGACCTGGACCGGGATCGTGACATTTTCTTCTTTAAGTAACCTTTTATCAGCTTCTGGCCATGGCGAAATATGGATCGAATGTTTTTCATTAAATACCTCACGCCATATGCTTTCAGTCATAAATGGCGCAAATGGCGCCAGTAACTGAAGAAATATTTTGGCGCTTGACCTGCTAAGCGGCATCATGCTTTTGGCTTTACTCTTTACGATCTGTTCGTTTAATTTATCTTCCCAGCTATTTAAAAATTCCATCATTGCCGCAACTGCCGTGTTGTATTTGATACTTTCAATATCAAGGCTTACTTTTTCAATGACTTTATGCAGTTGAGCTTTCAGTTCCGGATCATCATGATCAACTGATGAATGTGTTTTTATGTCAGCGCTGTATTGGTCATACATTCTCCAGACTCGAGTGAGGAATCGATATGATCCTTGAAGCGTGCGCGTTGACCAGGCAATTTCCTGTGAGAATGGCGCCATGAACATCTCATAAACCCGCAAAGCATCTGCTCCAAATTCGGAAACCACCTCATCTGGATTGATCACATTTCCCCAAGATTTACTCATCTTGCGATGGTCTTCTGCAAGTATCATACCTACATTGCGAAGACGCATGAAAGGTTCGGGTTGATGCACAAGACCGATATCCTGCATTGCTTTCATCCAAAATCTTGCATAAAGCAAATGAAGCACGGCGTGCTCGGCTCCACCTACATACCAATCGACAGGCATCCATTTATCGGCTTTTTTCATCATGGCATCCCATTTTTTTCTACTTGGTGCATCATTTTTTGAACTTTTATTTTCTGCACTTGCCTTTTGAGCGAAGCGTAAAAAATACCAACACGAACCGGCCCAGTTTGGCATAGTATCGGTTTCGCGTCTTGCTTCGCGACCACAATTTGGACATTTGGTTTTTACAAAACTATCTACAGCGGCAAGTGGTGATTCAGCTGTTTCCAGTGGTTCATATTTTTCGAGATCTGGAAGTTCGAGAGGTAATTTTTTTTCATTGACTGGAAACCAACCGTAAAGTGAATTTTCAACTTCCTTGATGCGACTCTTTATCTCTTTTTTAATTTTATCAGCCAGAGGCTGATCCGCCTTTGGCGGAGTCTTTCTTATATCAGATTTTTGGTTTTTACCAATATCAAAGAACGAAATTTTTTTCCTTGCACAATCTTCGCAATAAATCATAGGTATTGGTTCACCCCAATATCTTTGTCTTGAAAAAACCCAGTCGCGGATATGATAAGTCACAACTCTTTTTCCCCAACCTTTTTTCTCAATGTGATCCATGACTTTCTTTGTTGCTTTATGAATATCCATGCCATTTAAAAATCCTGAGTTGATCATGGTTCCTTCTTCCTCTTGTACCTGATTTTTTCTGGTAATTCCTTTGCGATTGCCGTCTTTTCCGACAACGACGCGTATGACTTTGAGTCCAAATTCTGATGCAAACTCAAAATCCCGCAAATCATGACCCGGAACTCCAACTACTGCGCCTGTGCCAAAATCTTTGAGCACAAAATCTGAAATCCAGATCGGCGTCGGCTTTTTATTTAAATTATTTATTGCATAAAGACCGGTAAACACACCGGTTTTCCTGCGGCCTTCAGCTATACGTTCAAGCTCGGTTTTACCGGCGGTTTTTTGAACATATTTGTCAATTGCTTGACGCTGCTTTGTAGAGATTTTGATTTTAATAGATCCGTTTAGAATATTTGTGATCAAATCATGTTCAGGCGCAACCACAATAAATGTCGCCCCAAAATTAGTATCAGGTCTTGTGGTAAAACAGGTCACTATTTGGCGTGTACCTTTGATTTTATAATCAATGTTTATTCCCTCTTTGCGGCCGATCCAGTTTTTTTGCATCTCAAGTATGCCGCTTGGCCAACCCAAATCCTTAAGATCGGAAAGTAAACGATCGGCGTAAGTTGTGATACGGAAAATCCATTGAGGTAATTCTTTTTTGACGATTTTTGTACCGCAACGTTCATGTGTACCGTCAGGCAATACTTCTTCTTCGGCAAGTCCGGTTTTACATTTCGGACAATAGTTTATGGGCGTCATTTTTTTGGTCAGAAGTCCCATCTTGAAAAACTCAGTAAAAAGCCACTGTGTCCATTTGTAATATTCAGGATCTGTAGTTGAAAATTCAAGATCCCAATCATAAGAGAATCCGAGCATCTGCATCTGGCGTTTAAAATTTTCTATATTTTTTGGCACGAGATTCTTAGGATTGGTTTTAGCTTTGATTGCGGCGTTTTCTGCGGGAAGTCCAAAAGCATCCCAACCCATTGGGTGAAGCACGGCATATCCTTTCATACGATAATAGCGACTCATGATATCGGTTGCCGTATATCCTCTTGGATGACCCACATGAAGACCGGCTCCGGATGGATACGGGAACATGTCAAGGATGTACATCTTTTTCTTTCCTTTGGAAAGTTCTGCTTTATAGGTTTTATCCTTGTTCCAGGCATTAATGAGGTAAGTTTCAAATTCTTGGGGTTGGTAGCGTTTCATAGTTGAAGTTTAATGGTGATATTATACGAAAAGGTTGTCACAATCTCAAATGTGTTTTTGTTTTTTAAGTATAATAGGTCATGAC
>CAYNLS010000055.1:3170-7087 GCA_964398125.1 uncultured Gammaproteobacteria bacterium | reverse complement strand
GCGGAAACTACATCCCGATACCCTATAGTATTGTAATATTTGCTTTATTTTTGTATAATTACTCATTACTATTATATCAGCACTATGTTTGAAGCGTTAAATTCTTTTATTTCTGCCCCACAAACTTTTATAGTTATACAAATACTTGTTGTCACGGTCTTTTTTATTCTTCTCTATCTTTGGATGTCATATAATTCGTTTATTATCAAATTAAATCAAGTTAAAAATGATTTTTCAGATATTATTATTGAGCTTAAAAGACGGGCGTCACTTATCGATCAGCTGGTTGTTATGGTTCAAGAATATGCAAAACACGAGAAAACTACGTATGAAAATGTCACAAAAGCTAGAAGTGCTTTGGACACCTCAAAATCCATAGATGATACTGTGAAGGCTGAAAATATGTTTACTCAGACTCTCAGGTCACTTTTTGCAGTCGTTGAGAATTATCCGGATCTAAAGCTCAAGAAAATTTCCAGTCCGTGATGCGTAGTCTTGAAGATACGGAAAATCGTATTGCAAATTTCAGAACAGAATATAACGGTACCGTCCAAACTTACAACAACGCAGTTCAGATGTTTCCAAGTAATCTTATCGCAAATCTATTTCGATTTAAGACGGAGAGTTATTTTCAAGTGAATACTCAAGAAATAAATTAGCTACATATGGTTTTTCAATCGGATATTACGCAAACTAGTAAACGTGGGTCAATAATACTTGGATCATTAAGTATATTTTGGTATATCCTGGTTTTAACATATGCCTCAGTCGGTGCAGGAACAGGAAATTTTTATTCACAAAATGTTAAACCGCTTGAAGATCAATTTAGCAATATCGCCGCAGGATTTGTGGAGTCATTAAAGTCAGATGATTATGATTCTCCTGAATTCCCGAAATCAGGTGTAAGAATACAGATAAACAATAAGGTTGATACTTCAACCGATTCTGGGAAGACACAAGAAACCCAGCAAACGGAATATTATTATGTACAACCAACCGTGGTCTATACTTATCCTACTGTCGAACAGGGAAAACCGGGAAGTCAAGAATGGAGTGATCAGTTTTGGCAAGATTATAACTCGACAAAACAAAATATTGAAAATTCAAAAATTGACAGTGAACAATTCTGGAAGGATTATGAACAACGTTCATCTGATATGCAAAAAGAGTACGAACAGAATGTAAATGAGGCAAGAGAAGAACAAAATAAAAGAATTGAACAAAATAATCAGGAACTTTGCGCGCAAAATTCATTCTTTTGTAACTAATTATTGTTTTCCTTGACCGGGCTTGATTTCCGGAGGTAAAGCGGTATTTGCTCTAAGGTTGGTTTTTCCAAAGATATTTTTTCTCACTTTTCCTTTTGGTATTTCCCCACCGTGTGATTTTAAATTTTTTTCTTCTTCTGCGCGTTTTTTCTCAAGTTCCGCCTGTTCTTCCTGAAGTTTTTTTTCTTCCTTTTCTCTTTTTCTTCTTTCGTAGTAATCCTCTTCTTCTTGTTTATACTTTTTGAAAAATTGCACTCTCCCTTGCTGCTTCATTTGTTCAGGCGTCATCTGTTCACGCAAAGCTTCAAGTTGAGATTTGTCCTGATTGGCATATGAAGCGTTGAGTTTGTCAAAATTCAGCGAAGAAAAATTACCGGATTTGCCAACAGTTTCTTTTAAAGGATTTAGAGTCTCAATCTTAGGAATGCTTGGTATTTGTTTTACTTTTTCAAATGCATTCTCAAGGCTGTCGCGGATAATCGGTTTTTTTTGCGAAGATGCCTTCATGAAATTTATTATACTCAATTCTTGGCAGGAAATACTTTCTGTTCTAGTTTTTCGATTCTCACTCCGTGGTCTTCAATATCATCTTTATATCCAACAAGTACCGCAATTTCATCTCTCATATCACGTATTACACCCATAACCTTATCTTCGAATTTTGCTACATCATTTTTTATACTATCGATCTTATTTTCTAATTTCATGAATTGTAAATCATGTTTGGCTAGTGTGTTGTTAATACGGAAGAACTCTCTTTTTAATTGTTCCGTTTGGATGGCATTATTTGCACTGATCGCCTCAACAATAATTTCTTTAACGTCATTTTTCGTGAGTTGTTTTGCCATATCTAAAATCTAATACATAAATACATAACTTTCAACTTGATTTTTTTATAGGTTATATTCCTAACATTGCTTTGGCATTCTCGCTCATGCGATCCATAGACCAGGGCGGGTCAAATGTCAGTTCAATTTTTACGTCATCAGGTTTAAGACCAAGTGTACTCAATTTGGTTTCGATATCTTCTTGAATCGTATCAAAAAGCGGACAGCCAAGAGTCGTAAGCGTCATACGGATATGAGCCTTTTTATCTTTTACCTGTACCTTATAGACAAGTCCAAGATCCATGATAGACATGTGTAGTTCGGGATCCATGACTTCTTGCAATCTTTCCTCGATTTGTTCAGTGGTGATATTCATAATTTTAGATAAATCTTTCGCTCGCAACCGAAAATTTTATTCATAAAATCTCGTTCCAGATTCTGTCGCAAAGAATTTTTCTCGCGACACCTGTTCCACTTCTGTGATTTTAACCAATTAAGTATAGCAAATGTTATAATGATTCAAATTATGAATGACTATAAACTGCGTTTTGTGCCACTTGGTGGGATTGTTGGTGTAACAAAAAACATGTATCTTTATGAGCTATATCATGGCGAGAAACTTGAAGATATACTTATAGTTGACTGCGGTATGGGTTTTCCCGATGCCAAAGAGTTTGGAGTCGATCTTATCATTCCAGATATTTCATATCTTGAAGATAAAATAGATAAGATTCGTGCAATCTTACTTACTCACGGACACGAAGACCATATCGGGGCGTTGCCTATTCATAACGAAAAACTTGGTTGTCCCCAAATTTATGCAAGTAAATTGACAAAACTGTTTGTCACCAATAAATTTAAAGAGTTCAACCACCGCGTGATGATAAAAGAGATAGAGTTTCGCAAATGGTATGAATTTGGCGGATTTCAGGCAAAATTTATACACATGACACATTCGATTCCCGATCCAACACACATTCTTATCAAAACACCGGTTGGCACGGTTTATCACGGACCTGATTTTAAATTTGATCTGACACCGCCATACGCCAATCCACCTGATTTTTACGAAATAGTCAAAGCCGGAGAAGATGGCATACTTTGTCTTTTATCAGATGCACTGGGTTCAGACCGTGCGGGACTCACTCTTTCAGAATCTGTGGTTGGTCAAACGTTTGAGGATGAAATGCGAAAAACCAAGGGTAAATTTTTTATGACTACTTTTTCGTCAAACATTTCCCGTATCAGACAATGTGTTGAGGCTGCAATAAAGTTCAATCGTAAAGTAGTTTTCTTGGGTCGCTCAATGAAACAAAACACCATTGCAGCAACTGATCTTGATTATCTGAATGTTCCTTATTCACTTATAGGAAAAGAAGAAGAAGTAAAAAAATTGCCTCCAAATAAAGTATGTATTGTGGCCGCCGGATCTCAAGGTCAGTACGAATCCGCGCTTTCCAAAATAGCAAGAAAACAACATCCTCATGTCAAAATTACCCCGGGCGACAAAGTGATTTTTTCATCAGACCCGATTCCTGGCAATGAAAATGAGGTGTACTCGGTTATCGAAGAACTTTCCTTAAATGGTGCAGAAGTCATTTACACTGATATTCAGGACCAACTTCATGCCTCTGGACACGGCAGCCAGGAAGATTTGAAGCTTCTTGCCCGTTTTACAAAACCAAAATATTTTATTCCAATCGGTGGCACGATCCGTCATCAAAGACAATATGAAACTCTTATGACAGGTATGGGTTATCGCAAAGAAACGATTTATCTTTTAAATGAAGGAGAAACAGTATGGTTTAGTAAAATAAAAGCG
>CAYNLS010000055.1:1575-3160 GCA_964398125.1 uncultured Gammaproteobacteria bacterium | reverse complement strand
CGCGCGGAGATGATGTTGAGACTAAAAATATTTATGTTGATGCCTATGGTGTAGGCGATGTAGGGAATGTAGTTCTTCGTGACAGACAAGCCCTTTCAAGCGAAGGCATGGTAGTTTCACTCATTATCATTGATAAACAGGGGCAACTCGTCACAAGTCCTCGCTTTTTCTCCAGAGGATTCGTGTTTGAAAAGAATGAAGAAGAATTATTTAAAAAGGCAGGGAGCATGATTGAAAAAGAATTAAAACCAAACAGGAGCTTAGTCGTAGATATGGTTTCATTTAAACGTGATATGCTGAGAATTCTTGAGAATTATTTTTTTGAGGAACGAGGCCGTAAGCCTCTTGTACTTGTTGATGTAATACAAATATAAATTCTTCAATACATGTCATCACTACCAAATAGTTTAAAACAAGTTGCTCTTTTTTTTGAAAGATTGCCTGGTATCGGGGCAAAAAGTGCCAGTCGTATGGCTTTTTATTTACTCAGGATGCCGGAACCGGACCTGCAGGAATTTGCCAACCAAATAATACAACTAAAACAACGCACAAAAAGATGCGTAGTCTGTATGAATCTCACCGAATCGGAAATATGTACGATTTGTGACGATCCTGCGCGTGACAGATCAAAGATCACGGTTGTCGAAGATGTGCTTGATCTTGTGTCCTTCGAAACTGGCAATATATATGATGGGGTTTATCATGTGCTTCATGGACGTATTGATCCTTTGAATCATATTGGACCGGAAGACATTTTTATCGAAACCCTTCTCACCCGCGCCCGTCCAAATGGAAAAGCTAAGTCAGTTGAAGTGCAGGAAGTAATACTTGCCACGAATCCCGATATGGAGGGAGAGGCAACGGCAATGTACATAAGAAATAAACTTCATGAGATAAAATCCGAGCACTCCCTCACTTTTGAGGTAAGTCGTCTTGGCTACGGTATGCCAATTGGCGGAAATCTTGAGTATGCCGACTATATGACTCTTCGCAAAGCAATCGAAAACAGGAGTAAATTTGAATGAAAATCTACATCACCTACATTATGAATATGATTTGACATTCTCTTACACATTCTTTACAATACATATTAAATACATACTATGAGTCATATTTTTAGTATTGACCAATTTGTCCAACTTATTAACGTCCTCCTTATGGGGAGGGTGGAAATTATGAGCTAAAGACTCAGAATTAAATAAAACCACCCGCCCAAAAAATGGGCGGTTTTTTTAAAATATGAAAGCATCTCTATACGTAGAAGTACTAAAACAATTCGAAACAATGAATCCACTTGATCATATAAAGGCACCGAATAATAGTAGTCAAGAAATGTTTGCGTTGATGGAAAATAATGTGCTTCATGATGGATTGGTGCAAGTTCCAGCTCTAATAGGTTATTCTCATAATGAACATTTTTTGAGCACATTAATTCCTATTTACAATTTTGATCCAGATGAAATAGGAATTGGTGAGGTAATCCGTGCTTTACAAAGCGAATCAAGAATGCTATTTGGTCCACAAATGACGGCTGAAGAAAAAGTGTCGGTTGCGGCAAATGTGTTTCAAGGTGCAGTAAATTTGC
>CAYNLS010000055.1:0-1531 GCA_964398125.1 uncultured Gammaproteobacteria bacterium | reverse complement strand
GACATGTAGACAATTTGAATTTAACAA
The DNA here is from genome assembly GCA_964398125.1 of uncultured Gammaproteobacteria bacterium. Taxonomy (GTDB): domain Bacteria; phylum Patescibacteriota; class Microgenomatia; order UBA1406; family GWC2-37-13; genus CAYNLS01. Next base: position 1,504 of record CAYNLS010000055.1, on the reverse strand, counting down.
ACGGAGTAGATAAAAAGACGTTGGGTTTTATTATGCCATCGCATGTAAAATTAAGTGGGGAAAGATTTGAATTTACCCTGCCGAATTTTCAAGCATTACCTCTTGTTTGTTGGAGACCTCCGAGTCCTGGATCAGTCTCTTATGAAAGAATTTCATCAAGATCAAATGGTAAAAATGAGACATATTCATGGTATAGAACTTGGGCACAGATACGCCAATTAGGCAGTAAACATTTTAAAAGTATTGAAGTCGCCTATAGGACAGAACAGTTAGCTCCAGAATTAATATAAAGTATTTTCTATTTATAGCTTGAAGGCAGATTTTTGAGCTCTACTGCAATGATCGAGGCAATAGACAATATCTTCATTTTTGCAAATTTATTTTCTTCTTTTATCGCAATTGTATTTGTGGTGAAAAAAGCTTAAATTGCTGAGTTTTGAATTTTTGAAGCAGCACCAGGTGCAAAGTCACTGTGTACAATTGCGGCAATCACTGCACTCGCACCTTTTTCTAAGCAAAAATTTGCCGAGTTCATAAGAGTATTTCCAGAAGTAGCAACGTCATCGACGATGATAACTGTTTTGTTTTTCACATCTCCATACAAATCAAGAGCTTTACTTTGGTGAATTACTTCAAGATCGCGTTTTTTTTCAGTAAGAACAAGTTGAAAATTTTCTGTTCCGAAAAGTTCTTCACCAAATTTGCGGGCTCTTTCTATACCACCTTGATCGGGAGAAACTATGGCCACATTTTTCGGATTTGCTTCAATTTTTTTATCTGACAAATATTTTTTTATCTCTTTGGCAAGTATCGGGAATGCCGACAGATTTTTAAAAGGAATTGTGAAAACTCCCTCTGTTGCTTCATCATGGAGATTGACCGTATAGACTTTATGAAATCCAATTGCCTCAAGAAATCTGATAACCACATTTGAAGAAACACATTCACCACTTCTGTGTTGAATATCTTGTCTTGCATAGCCAAAATATGGAATGATTCCGATGACTCGTCTTGCTTCCTCACGTCTCAAAGCGTCACATGTAAGGAAAAGTTCCATGAGATTGGTATCTGTCGGATTTGACGTAGACTGAATCACAACACAGAAATCGTGTTTTACATCCTCTTCGATGCGCACTCTTACTTCGGAGTTTCGGAAACGTATGACTTCGACCTTTGCTAGATTGGTATTGATGGCTTTTGCAACTTCCTCAGATAATTTTTTGTTTGCAGATCCAGAAAATAATTTTAGTGCCATATTATTTTGATAATTCGATGAGTTTTCTTGCCGCAAGTTCCTGAGTCTTTTTAATTGCTTCGTTTATAGCCTCGGCAATGCGATTTTCTATGACGCCGTCAATTTCTACTTCTAAGATCACCTGATCGCCGCGAACCTTCACTATGACTCCGTTTTTTTCTACGGTTACTTCTTCTTGTTGCAATGCTTGTTGCATCTGTTTTGCCTGCTGTTGAAGTTTTTGTAAATTACCAAGTCCTCCGAGTGGAT
>CAYNLS010000054.1:951-7105 GCA_964398125.1 uncultured Gammaproteobacteria bacterium | reverse complement strand
AAAGTTAAGTTTCCAACCAGTATGCCTTCCCTTTAATCTGACGTAAGACCCGCCCAATTCTTCAAGCGCTTTCTTTGCATGATTTAAATCAATCTCTGGCCTTCCAGCAAGCTCATCGAAATGTCCACTCCATAAAAGTTGGTTAAAGCCGCAGCCATGAACATCGTGATCCTCATCACCATGCATTCCAGGTTTAAATCCTGCCTCTGAAATATCTTGAGCCGCCCTTCTTATGCCATCAAGTGTTGGCTCTCCCCTTAAAGCTGCAATACCCATCGCTCCGCCAAAAAAACTTGGACCATATCTATGATCGTCTGATACTTCGCCTTCTAAATATCTTTCGTCACCACAACCAAAAACAGCCTGAGGCCTTGTAGGAACAAGAATATCGTTTCTCCCACGAAACACATTCCAGCCACGTTCTTGGAAAAAATCATTGACTTGGGCTAATTCCCTGTTTCTTGAGAAATTTAAATAAAATCCATTTGATCCTAATTCCTGTATCGCTGTCATATGAAAAAATTGAAGTTTTAAACTATGGTTTCAAACCTACCATCCAAGTGAAGATAGTAAAGATCTACTCTAACGTTTGGATATTTTGCGTTTATTTCTTGTTTCGCCCTTCTCAAATCGGCAGAATGACGTTCCGACGTACTTTCAGCTCCATAAGCTCCACATTCTTCGTGATTTATTAATACAATATTTTTGATTTGATGAAGATTGACAGATATATCTACCTGCTTCATGACTGCGTCGAGATCTTTTGTGGCGCCAGCATACCCGACTAAGTCAAAAGTTTTTGCTGACAAATTTTTATCGGTCCAGTCGCGAATATATTTTTGGAAACGAAAATCGATGCAACAAACTACCAGAGCATCGCATGTATGTAATGACATATTTATTTAATTAGCATTATTATACCGCGCTGTTTGATTTATTCAATACATAGCCAATACATACATAAAACCCTTCTTACACATTTCTGTCCAGATTCTGTCATGAACCAGAAAGTACATCTATATACTGATCTTGTTTTAAGTTAAAGAAATCATATGGATCACCACCAATGGGACGGTGTACAAAAAATAAGGAATACACTCCCGCGCGATCGCCCAACCTTAAAAAAATCACAATTTCCTTTTTTAAATATTTAAACTATGCAAAACATACACTTAAAAACCTCTTTCGAAGATTCATGCAATAAGCTAACCAAAAATAAGGGAAAAAATATTAGTTGGCTGCAGTATGCGGTCAAAAAAAATGATCATTTCAGATTTTTACCATACGATGAGGAACGCATGAATTCTCTTCACACAATACATACCGAACTTATAAATAAACACCCTGAAATGGAAAAACACCATTTAGCCCACCATTTATCACTTTTTGTAAACGAGTTCTTGTAATTTCCCCCTCATTTAAGTATCATTATTGCTTATGACGATAACCTTCATTGGTCATGGATATGTAGGTCTTGTAACCGCTTGTGTCTTTGCGGATTTTGGAAATGATGTCTGGGTCATTGGCCGAACTCCGGAAAAAATTGAAAGACTCAAAAATGGCGATCCGTTGATATATGAACCTGGATTAAAAGAACTATTGCAAAAAAATCTTGCTGCACAAAGGCTGCATTTTACGCTAGATTATGAAAAAGCTGTACCAAATTCCGAGATAATTTTTATCACAGTTGGTACTCCACCAAAAGAAAATGGGGAAGCCGATCTCTCAACTGTTTACGAGGTGGCAGAAAAAGTTGGCAAACATCTCAAAAATGGCTTTACAGTAATTTCCTGTAAAAGTACGGTTCCTGTTGGCACCAATTTAGAAGTGGAAAAAATTTTATATAAGGTCAAGCCTGCAAATGCAGAAATTGCCGTTGCTTCATGTCCAGAATTTTTACGTGAAGGAACCGGCATTTATGATACTTTGAATCCTGATCGTGTAGTGATGGGATCTAATTCTCAAAAAGCTATTGACGCTATACTTGAGGTGCACAAACCTCTTGGTGGAGAGCGTGTAATCACCGATCTTGCATCTGCCGAAATCATAAAATATGCTTCAAATGCGATGCTGGCAACCAAAATTTCGTTTGCCAATCTCATCTCACTTTATGCTGAAAAAACCGGCGGTGATATTGAGATGATTATGGACGCTGTAGGTTATGATGGTCGCATCGGTCGGCGTTTTCTTGATGCCGGCATAGGTTATGGTGGTTCTTGTTTTCCAAAAGATGTAATGGCTCTTATAAATACAGGTCAGCAAATAGGTGTCGATACGTCATTACTTGATGCGGTTGAAGAAATAAATCGTGAAGTGCAAAATAATTTTATCGAAAAAGTCAGAAAAAATGTAAGCGGTAAAAATATTGCCGTGTGGGGTTTGAGTTTCAAACCCAATACCGATGATGTACGTTTTGCGCCCTCACTTTACATCATAAAAAATCTTATTCAGGACGGTTATAAAATTACGGCTTATGACCCGGCGGCGATGGAAAATGTCAAACGAGTTTTTAAAAATCAGATTAAATATGCGGAAGACCAATATGACGCAGCAAAAGATGCAGACGCGCTTTGTATCATCACCGAGTGGAACGAATTCAAACAGGCTGATTTAAAAAAAGTAAAATCAAACCTAAAAACTCCACTTATCATTGATGGCAGAAATATCTACCAACCTCACATGCTTAAAACTCTTGGTTTTACTTATATCTCAACAGGCAAGACAAAAATTTCGTAAGCAGAAAAAAATTTTATGAATATATTAATAACTGGTGGCGCAGGATTTATAGGTTCACATCTTAGCAAAAAATATATAGACCTCGGCGATGATGTTTATATCATTGACAATCTATTAACGGGTAATAAAAAAAATATAGAATCATTGTCAAAGGACAAACTCCATTTTTTTGAAGAAGATGTCCAAACATTCGATTTTAAAAAGTTACCCGAAATTGAGATCGCATATCACCTTGCGTCTCCTGCTTCACCCACACAATATAAAAAATACCCAATAGAAACTTTGATGACAAATGCCTACGGCACATATCGTCTTATGGAACACGCAAAAAACGGAACAATTAAAAAAACCGTACTTGCCTCCACGTCAGAAGTATATGGTGACCCGCTAGTACATCCGCAAAATGAATCCTACTTTGGTAATGTAAATTCAGTCGGACCACGGGCATGTTATGACGAGGCAAAAAGATTTGCTGAGGCCTTGGTAATGACTTATAGACAAAAGCACAATCTGGATATTTGCATTGCAAGGATTTTTAATACATATGGTTCTAATATGGAAGTTGATGATGGTCGTGTTATCTCAAATTTTATATCACAAATTATTAAAGGTGAACCAATCACAATTTATGGTGACGGCAAACAGACCCGTTCTTTTTGTTTTGTTTCGGATATGGTTGATGGCTTGAGCACGCTCGGTGAAACTAAAAATCTTTCCGGTCAAGTCATAAACTTGGGTAATCCGGAAGAAAAAACTGTGCTTGAACTTGCAGAGCTGATAAAAAATCTTATGCAGTCCAAAAGCGAGTTTGAATTCAAGCCCATAGATAGTGACGACCCAAAAAAAAGACGTCCCGACATAACCAAAGCCAAAACTCTTTTAAACTGGGAGCCGTATGTGTCTCTTGAAGAAGGTCTTAAAAAGACGATTATATATTTTAAAGAGATTATTCATCCATAAAAAAATGCGCAAAGCCGTAATCATCCTTCCAACATACAATGAAGCAAAGAACATTGACAAAGTGCTAGATAAGATATTTGAAGTCTCAAAAAGTATAGAAAATTGGGATCTGCATATACTTGTCGTGGATAGTAATTCTCCAGATAAAACTGAAAATATTGTTAACGAAATGAAAAAAAGTAATAAAAATCTTCATCTTCTTGAAACAACTAAAGAAGGACTTGGTACGGCATATGTGGAAGGATTTAAATATACAATTGATACTTTAAAACCTTTTATTGTATTTGAAATGGATGCCGATCTTTCTCATAATCCGGAGGATATTCCAAAATTTTTAAACAAAATTGAAAAGGGTGCTGATTTTGTCATCGGTTCACGCTACATTCCGGGTGGATCTATACCTTCGGATTGGGGTATCGAACGTAAATTTTTTTCGTTTGTTGGCAATTGGATAATACGCCTTGGTTTTATGAATCTGAAAATCACCGATTGGACCAACGGTTTTCGGGCAATAAAAACCTGGATTATAAAAGACACACTGCCAAAACTGGAAAATTATACCGGCTACGTTTTTCAAGTGGCGCTTATAGATAATGCCCTAAAAATGGGTGCAAGAATCTCGGAAATTCCCGTAAATTTTGTTGACAGAAAAGAAGGCGTCTCAAAAATAAATTCAGGACAATACACCCTTGAGACTCTTTGGTATATTTTCCGACATTCATCATTTATAAAATTTTTCATTGTCGGCGGAATCGGATTTATTATCGATTTTGGAATTTCATTTATTTTTATTGAAATAGTACATACGGCTGTATGGCTTGGAACACTTCTCAGTACCGAAACTGCGATAATCTCAAATTTTTTACTAAATAATTTTTGGAGCTTTTCTCATAAAAAAATACAACGAGGTGAAGGCAACTATGTATGGAACTTTATTAAGTTTAATGTGGTCTCATCAGGATCAATACTTATTCAGACCATTGGAGTAAGCGTGGCAAGTAGTATTTTCGGACGGGACTTTTGGTATATCTATAAAATAATTATTATTGCATTTGTCATCATTCCCTACTCTTACATCTTCTATAACAAATTTATTTGGAAAGATAAATGATATTTTTTAGCGAAGTAATCAAAATTTACGAGTTTCCACGCAACATGCCACTAACGACTATATGAATAATGAAGAGAACTTTGCTTGGAACCGAGTTAAATTTTAGATTACGAGCGAAAATTTTATTGACTTTCAACAACTTCAACATAATCTCCCGAAACCCAACCGACTGACCCATCATCAAGCGTGATATAGTACCAACTGTTTTCCTCTTGTGTATATTCATATCTTTCGCCGGGATTGACCTTTGTGACTATGTCACCGGAAACCGAAGGTTCGGAGCGTACATTGAGATAACCAAGATCATTATCGAGAATTTCGACAGTGGAACTTGCGGAGACTGATGCTTCTTCTGAAGCTTCTTCCTCAGCTTTTTTTGCTTCCTCGCTTGCTTGTTTTATTTTTTTTTGTTTTTCCAGAGCTTCCGGTAAGGTTTTATGCGATTGATCTAAGGCCAATTTAAATTGTGCCCGAAGTTCAAACCCTTTTTCTACTTTGATTTTTGCGATTCTTCTGAAAAAACCAGGCAAGAAAACCGATAATTCATGATCGCCTGACGGTATATCCTTAAGCTCAAGTGGCGAGACCCCTTTTTCGTCATTGTCCAAATAGACTATCGCACCCGGTGGATCGGTTTCAATCTTTATAGCTCCTGTTGCTCCGTTTGGCTTTTCTTTCATTTTGACAGGAATAAGTATTTCACCAGCTGATGTCAGTTCCGATGTTCCAAGCTCGCGACTTATATAAGTTAATGTATTTTTATATATCGCAACTTTGCCTTCCCAACTTACTGTTTTTGTGTCCTTTCCTTCAGGAATGAGTTTGATTTTATACTCGCCGACTTTAAGATTTGCATCAATATATGGAGTTTTACCTACAGCTTCATCATTGACAAAGACCCCGGCGGCAGGTGATGAATCGATTTTAAGCTGTCCTGCAGCATTCTGTTGATCTTGGATAAAGAACCTTATGACAATAAAAGCCAAGAATGCAACAACTAAGATTATGACTAATAATAATTTCTTTCTCATAACTAGTTTCATTATTCTAGTCCACAAAACCACTGATTGCAAGATAGCTTGTGATATAATTTCCAACATAATTTTATACTTAAAATGAAAATAGAATTAAATCCATTTGCAGCAGATACAAGAGAATTATTTACTTCCGATCAGATTTTGCACGAGATAATTATTGGAGGCTATGCAAAAAGATATCAACTACCATCACTCACTCCGGGCGATGTGACGATGCTTAAAAATTTGGCCAGAGGTATAAAACAAATATCTGCGCAATACGCACATGATGGTCCACTTCTCAACCGTTTTCTTAAAGTTTCAACTCAGC
>CAYNLS010000054.1:0-941 GCA_964398125.1 uncultured Gammaproteobacteria bacterium | reverse complement strand
GGAGAGTCCCGCGATAAGGCATTAAATGATATGTATCGTGAAGCAGCATTTATGTATCGGACTGTTATTAATCTGATCACTCCTAAGCAAGCAGCACTACCAAGTTCCGATGGTCGATCTATCTCACAAGTAGTTGGTCATATTATGGCTTGGGAGCAGTGGACCAAGCAAGCATTTGATGAGATAGAACATGGGGTACGCTTGCCTTCAATAATGAGTTTAAGATATAAGGATTCTAAGGGAGGTGTAACACAATATAGGGACGTGGACCAATTTAACGCTTATGTTGCCGAAAGTCAAAATGGAACGCCTTGGGAACAAATACGTGCGGGTGCAATCAAAACATCTATTGCTCTTGAAAGTGCATTTGAAAATCCGAAAATACCGTTTTATTTAGTCGAACAAACATCCCCATTTAATTGGACTGTGGGCGATGTGCAATTTCCAGATCTTCCCTGTGGGCGTTATCTAAAGATGGTGTCAATTCATCATGCTGGAGTTGAACACGCTTATACTCTTTTCCCCTTTGCATTTGATTCGGATGTCACACAATTTTCTATTTAGTTATTCAATACTATAGCCTTTTTTAACAGGCAAAGTGGATATTTTCTATGGTATGATAAGACCATGATCAAAGACCAGATTACATCGATTATGAGAGATGCGATTGAAAAATCGGGTTTTTTAAATGTTAATGAAATCAGTCTTATGTCGCCGGCAAATCCCAACTTTGGCGATTATACAACGACCATTGCGATGCAGCTTGGTAAAAAAGAAAAACAAGACCCTTTTTCAATTGCAGAAAAAATCGCGGAGAATATACAGATTCAAGATCCCGTCGGTTCTGTGAAGATCATCCGACCGGGGTTTATCAATATATTACTTTCAAAAAATTATCTTGAAAATGTACTTCAGACAATCTTAAATGAAAAAGACAAATA
>CAYNLS010000053.1:0-7155 GCA_964398125.1 uncultured Gammaproteobacteria bacterium | reverse complement strand
AAGAAATAAATTCTTGAGAAATCGGCACACCTGCAGGCATTCCTTCGATGATGACGACTAACCCTTTTCCGTGTGATTCGCCAGCTGTTAAAAATCTAAGCATATTGTGCAATTAATATTGTTAATAAAACGATCACGATAAGTGCAGGAAGGAAATTGGCGACACGAATTTTTTTTAACTCTAATACATTCATACCCGTGGCGATAATGAGTATTCCACCTGTTGCTGTGAGTTCGCTAATGACCTGATCGGTCAGAATATTTTTGAGAAATGATGCCGATAATGTGATCGTTCCTTGAAAAATCAACATAGGAATTGCAGAAAATAATACTCCGATTCCGAATGTCGATGCAAAAGCAATTGAAGTAAAACCATCCAACATTGATTTTGTTAATAAAAGTGAATAATCACCTCGGAGTCCATCGTTCAGACTTCCAATAATTGTTAAAGGTCCGATACAGAATAAAATAAATGCTGTAATGAGTCCTTCAGTAAAATGTTCACTCTTAGATTTTACTAATCGTTTTAAATGATTAGCCAGATTTTCTAAATGCTTATCGAGTTTGATTACTTCGCCAATAATGCCGCCGATTAAAATACTAAAAATTATCAAAAGAATATTTTCAGTTTTAAAAGCCATTTGAAAGCCAAGTACTAGGGTTATGATTCCAAGACCAGTGAAAACAATGCCTAAAACCTGTTTTGGTATTTTATTGTTAAAAAACAAACCAATAGAACTTCCGACGATGACTGCTGCGACATTTATAAAAGTACCTATCATATCTTTATATGTAATTTATCATAAATTTCTTTTAATTCTTCAATATCGATCTGTCCAGGCGCTGATTCTCCAAATTTTGTTGACGCATATGTCAAATAACTTCTAAGTAAAGGTCCGAGTATTCTCGTCATTCTTCCCTTTTCGCCCATGCCAATTACAATTCTTTCCTCCGAATGCGGTTTATTCGTCAGTAATCTATAAATCTTCGTTGACTCATATTCTTCTTTCATCATTGTCGTAATTTTCAAAATATCCGGTTTGAATTCATTCATTTCGTAAATAATACTTTGCATATCCCAGTAACTTGGTGTTTCTACAAAGTTGTGGTAAGAAATAATTAGTTTAGATTTACTTTTTTTAAATTGATTCTCTTTCATTGTCGAAAGCTCTATGTCAATATGATCAAATCCGAGCTCAATTGCTTTTTGTAAAATTTTGACACGATCTTTTTCATTACTCTGAAACTTTCCACCCTCTTCTTTTTTACGGCAAGTAAAAATCGATTGAACTTTTGTTTCTTTACGAATTATTTCAACGTTTGCTTCTGTAAAATCCTGAATATAATCAACTCTCAATTCAACAAAGTCTGATATTTCTTGAGTATTTTTCAGATTCTCTAAAAACTCATCGAGTGTTTCTCCGATGACCGGTGTACAAATTCTGATATTCATATTTTCAAATTTTCATGTAATACTTTTCTCATCGCATCCTCTGGAGCTTTTTTCCCAGTATAAAGTTCAAACTGTGCCAGTCCTTGATGAAGTAACATCTCTGTGCCATGAATTATTTTCGCCCCTTTTTCTTTTGCTTCTCTTAAAAATCTAGTCTCGTAAGGTACATACACTGCATCAAACACAATATGATGTTTTTGAATAAACTTTTTTGGTACTGGTGTCTTCTTCTCATGTTCACCCATACCTAAGTTTGTCGCATTTAAGATGATGTCGCAATCGGCAACTCCTTCAATATGCGATAGATCGGCTGAACTTACAAATGAGACAGATGTTCCATTTTTTAACTTAAGCGATTCGATGAGATCAAAAGCTTTTTTCACCGTTCTATTAAAAATGGTTACTTGGGCATCTTCTTTTAAAAGTCCGTAAACCATAGCATGAGCCGCCCCACCGGCTCCGATCACTGCTGCTTTTTTTCCTTTTAATGATCCGTACTTTTTTAATGGATTTACTATTCCCAACCAATCAGTGTTGTATCCTTTTAATTTGCCATTTTGATTTACAACAGTATTCACAGCACCAATTTTTTTTGCCACATCGTCAACTTCATCTAAATATTTCATTACCTTAATTTTATGAGGTATCGTACAAGTTAAACCATGTATTCCCATAGCACGCACTGCTTTTATTACATCCTTAAGACTTTCCGCTTTCACCGTAGCTCCTGTAAAAACAAATTGGTCCTCTATATCAAGTTTTTCATAACCGGCATTATGCATCGCGGGAGACAAAGAATGTTCGACCGGATTACCGATGATGATACACATTTTTGTTTTTGCAGTTATTTTCATATGAGTCACGTCAATTTTTTGATAATTTCCTCAGCAATTTGTATAGGTTCTTTATCATGGCTCTTAATTATTAAGTCTGAATATTTTTTATACAACGGCAATCTGTGTTTAAAAAGATTAAATGCAGATTTAACATCACTAAATAAGGGTCGCTCCGTTTTATCCTGCGAAACACGCTCCTGAATGACTTTGAATGGTACGTCAAGAAAAACAATATTCCCGTTTGGTTCCTTTAAATAATCCAGTATTATTTTATTTAAAACTACTCCGCCACCTGTAGAAATTATTGCATTTTCGATGTCCCGTAATTCTTTTGCTAATCTTATTTCCCATTCACGAAGTAATACTTCTCCACCTTTATCAAAAAGTTCTTTCATGTTTTTTGATTTAGTTTTTTCCAATATCAGGGCGTCCATCTCGATCACGTCATGTCCTGTCTTCCCTGAAAGCTCGAGAGCTACCGCAGTTTTGCCGGAGCCCATAAAACCGATAAGTATGATTTTCATATTTGCGCTAATTTTTTCCAAAATTCCGGAAACGTTTTATTGACAACTTCTGGATTTAAAATCTTCATCCCAGCTAATTTTACACTGGCCACTGCAAAACTCATAGCCATCCTGTGATCGTTGTAAGTTTTAATTTCAGCAGGTTTTGGATTTCCCCCGAAAATAATAAGTGTATCTTCGTCGGGAGATTCTGTTTTTATTCCCATTTTTTTTAACTCTGTTTGCAATGCTTTTACTCTTTCCGTCTCTTTGACTCGTAAAGATCTAATGCCTTTGATAATTGTTTTTCCTTTTGCAAAAGATGTTAAAACCGCAAGTGTTTGTGCCTGATCTGGACAATCCTCCATATTTACTTCCATAGGTTTAACATTTTTTCCCTCAATAGTTACGGCATTTTCATTATAAATAATTTTATTTCCCATTTTTTCTAAAATAGTTAAAAAGCCGCGATCACCTTGAACTGAGCTGGGATTTAAATTTTTGATTGTAATTTTCGATTTTTTTAGTGCGGCAATTGCGGCAAAATATCCCGCTGCTGAATAATCACCTTCAATGAGATATCTTTTCATATTGTATTTCTGATTTGAAGATACGATATATTTTTGATAATGATGATTTTCAACTTGCACTCCCCAATCCTTCATCATCGAAATTGTGATATCAATATATGATTTTGAAATCTGATTTCCGATTACTTCTAAAGTAATACCGTCAACTACTGGAGAAATCATAAGAAGCGCCGAGACAAATTGACTGCTGGTATTTCCGTTAATAAAAATATTTCCATTCGGTAAAAATGATGACTTAACAATTACTGGTGGGAAACCAGATATGTCTTCATATTCAATATCGGCACCTGCCGTTTTCAACGCTAACACTAAATCTTTGATCGGTCTTTTATTTAATCCTTCTTTCCCAAATATTCTTTTGACTCCGGGAACTATGCATGATAACGCAAGAATAAATCGTATTGTTGTGCCGGATAAATCCGCATCAAGCTCATAATGTTTGTCTTTGATGTCGTTGATATCATTTTCAACTGTCAATGTACTTTTTTCTTTTTTAATCCTGATCCCAAGCCTTTTTAAACAATTTATCATTGCCAAAGTATCGTCACTCTCTAAATAATTGACCAAAGTCACCGGTCCTTTTGTCCTCCGATTCGACCTCCGACTCGGAGGTTTCGGAGGATTTGTGAGCGCGGCCATAATAAGAGCACGATTTGTGTAGCTCTTGGAACCGGGAATAGAAATAGTAAAATTTTTCATTTTTTTAATTGAGCGAAGATGCCCTTTTGTGCCGACTTGAGGAAAATAGCTGTATTGACCTCACGGAGGCAAACAAAACGGGTATCGAGCGAGAAATCATAAAACATATTTAATTCCCTCCAGAACAAACTTATCACCAATCTCAATATTATAATCCCCCACTCCTATCGCTGAAAGCAATGTCCATTTGATTTTACCTCTCAGTCCTTTTTTATCTTTTTCAATAAGTGCAATGATCGATTCAATTGATGCATTATCTTTATATCTTGTCGGTAAACCAAAACTCGATATTGTATTTTCAATTAACTCAAAATCATTTTCTGAAATCATCCCTAAATCTGCAGAAATTTTTGCTTCGGCCACCATACCTATTGCCACTGCCTCACCGTGAAAAAGAGGATTTTTCGTTTTAAAACTCAGCGATTCAAACGCATGTCCGACTGTATGACCAAAATTCAAAAGCTTGCGCTCTCCCGTTTCATTTACATCCTGTTGTATTATTTGAGTCTTAATATGGACAGACTGCGTAATGATTCTGATCAATTCTTTTTTAGTAAATTCTTTGGGTTTTTTATTTATGAGACTCATAAAATATTCCTTATCTTGAATAAGTCCGTGCTTTATCACTTCTGCAAAACCTTGGATGTAAGATCGGTTCGGCATTGATTCTAAAGTCGCAACATCGACAACAACCATTTGCGGTTGGATAAAAGTTCCAACATAATTTTTATAAGCTCCTAAATTCACGCCATTTTTCCCTCCGAAACTTGCGTCAACCATAGCTTCGATTGTAGTCGGGATATTTACAAAATGTATTCCACGAAGATATGTCGCGGCAACAAATCCTCCAAGATCAGTCACCACACCGCCGCCCAAGTTTATGATCAAACCTCGACGATCAACTTTATTTCCTGCTAAATACTTGTAAGCTTCGCGCGCGGTCTCCAAAGTTTTTGACTTTTCACCGGCTTTAAACACGAAAGAATTAATACCTTTTTTTACTATTTTTTTCCCATACAAATCGTATACCGTACTGTCCGAAATAACGGTGATTGAGGAATAATGCTTTAAATCGATCATCTCATCAAGTTTATTTATCAAGTTTTCTCCTACATAAACGTGGTAATGAAATGATTTTTTTGCAAGCTGAATCAATATTTTTTCCATAACTATTTTTTTCGGCCATAGGCCGATCAGCCTCTGGCTGAAACTTTCTTACCTTTTTGATACTGTCCAATCACTCTGTATTCGAGTGCTTCGTTTTCAAATAACTTAAAAAAATCTTTTTTCGATCCGTTTGGAGTTTCTATATCGACCCAGAATTCATATTCCCAGTTCGTGCCCGAGATCGGTCGCGACTCTATTTTAGTGAGATTGCCTCTTTTTTTAGCGATTCTGTCCAATACTTTTACGAGGCTTCCCGGTTCATGTTTAACTTTAAAAATTACCGTCAATTTATTAACTTCATCGTCTTTGATTTTAGATTCCTTTGCAATCAAAATCCAACGGGACATATTGTGTTTTACATTACCTACATTTTCTTTGATCACCTGCATCTTCATCAAGTCAGCCAAATACTTGCTTCCGATTGCTGCATTTTGTACTTTTCCTGATCTTTTGACATAACTTGCTGCAGAAGCGGTGCTTTGAGCAAACATTGGTTTTAAATTAAATTTTTCGATAAACTCGCTACATTGTGATAATGCTTGAGGGTGTGAATATACAGTCTGTACGTCATTAATATTTGTTCCGGGTAATCCGATGAGGTCAAGTGTGATTTCCATGAATGCCTCACCGATGATTTGAGCTTTGCTTTCAAACATTAAGTCAACCGATTGATGTACGGAACTGCTTATTGAATTTTCGATAACAAGTAAACCGATCGCGTCGGAATCATTTTCAACTTTTTTTACAATACCATCAAATGTTTCCGAAGAAATCAGTTTTTCATCGGGGTAAATTTTTTTTCCGATCTGCTCACTGAATGATCCGATTGGTCCTAAATAATAAATTTTCATATCAATGTTTAATCATTTTTATAACCGATTTAAATGATTTTTCAATTTTTGCAAACTCTTTTTTTGCGTATGGATTGAATCTGTAAATATCTTTAAGAAACTTCGGGTCCGGTTGTATTATCTCAAGAAAATCATTTAAAACTTCATTAGACTTGGTATCGGTGAGTTGCGATGACATTCCAAAGCCATGAGCAAAATTTCCGATTACATGGGCCGGGAACTGGGATTTTGCCACGAATTTATCATGACTGTCAGAATCAATTTCAATTATTTTAAGATTTAATTTTTTAAAAATACTTTTGACGTTCTCATATTTATTTTTTTCACCTCGAACAAACTGCATGACCATGTTGAGACCGGCCGATCTGTTTTTTAATTTGTGTACGGTTTGCGGTCCAAACAAAGGATGTGATCCGATGATAGTAATGGATTGCGGTAAGTATTTTTTCATAATTTTTATCGGATAATCTTTGACGGAACATACATCCATAACGATAGAATCTGATTTAACTTTTTCGGAAATAGTTTTAATAACATTTTCAAATTCTCTTATTGGAACTGCAGGAATAATTAGATCAGAATTAATAACTTCATTTAATGAGGAAAATCTTTTTGAAACCTTGACTTCTTTTCTATAGTAAATTTTTAAATCAATGGAAGAATCAACTTTAACTAATAAAGTTTCAAGTAACAGTCCAAATTTGCCATAACCGATTATTCCGATGCTTCTTATTCCATTCATTTAATGTTTTTTTCAATTCTTAACGCCTCATCGTGAATGAGATGCCAAATCCTTGTTATCAAATTCTTTGATAAGCCATGCTTTTTTGCGTACTCGATGCGATTTTTTAGTAATTCATTAAAGCGCTTGGTATCAAGTTTAGATATATTCTGTTTAGTTTTTATTTCTCCAATTTCTCTGACTTTTCCCAAACGATCCGAAATCAACTTTATGATTTTCTCATCAAGTTGATCAATCTCAAATCTTAATTTTTCAATATTTTGTTTTTTCATATTTTTATGGCGAAACTAAGTCCCGAAAACGTGCAAGCTCAC
>CAYNLS010000052.1:0-7335 GCA_964398125.1 uncultured Gammaproteobacteria bacterium | reverse complement strand
AAAGAAGAAATTGCGGAGATTATATCACGTGAATTTGGACTTCCGGAAACCGAATTTAATGAGCTTGCAAATGAAGGTTATCTTTTCCCGGATACTTATCTTATTCCCAAAAATCCATCATCTCAACAAATTATAGACATAATGACAAATAATTTTAACTCGAAATATACTGTGGAAATCGATCAAAAAATACGTGCTAAAGGGTTGACTAAAGATCAAACCATCATCTTGGCTTCTCTTGTAGAACGTGAAGCATCGGGTAATGACAGGCAGGGAATTGCAAATATTATTTACAAAAGATATGTGAAAGATTGGCCGCTTGAGATAGATGCAACCGTTCAGTATGCACTAGGATATCAGCCTGCTCAAAAAACCTGGTGGAAAAAAGGATTGACTCAAGAAGAGTATAAATCTGTTGAATCACCGTATAATACTTACCTACATACCGGATTACCTCCGGCTCCTATAGCAAATCCGGGACTTGCCGCAATTGAGGCAGTTGCAAACGCTGATGAAAGTACGCCATATTGGTACTATTTTCATGATGAAGCTGGAAATGTCAATTATTCAAAAACACTTGAAGAGCACGTAAAAAATTCTACCGAATAAATATTTAAGATTGTTTTACAATCTCACGAGGCTTTGATCCGTCGGCCGGACCCACAAATCCTGCGGCCTCAAGTTCATCAAGTATTCGCGCCGCTCGAGCATAACCGATACGAAGCTTCCTTTGTAGTAAAGATGCCGAGGCTTTGTCGGATTGATTTATGATATTTATAGCTTCATTGAAATATTCATCGCGGTCTTGACCACTGCCTCCAGTTGAAGGACCGGCTGCATTCATAAGAGGAGCGCTTTGCTCGGTGATTTCCTCAGTGTATTGTACAAGCGGAACTTGAGATTTGAGAAAACTTACAATATCATGAACTTCACTTTCGGCTATGAATGGTCCCTGAATACGTTTTGGCTTTGCCTGGTCCGGAGGCAAATAAAACATATCCCCCCGTCCTAAAAGTTTCTCTGCGCCAGGCATATCGATTATGACGCGCGAATCGATCATTGATGATACGTTGAAAGCGATGCGGCTTGGGATATTGGCTTTCATAAGACCAGTGATGACGTCAACAGATGGACGTTGGGTCGTAAGAACAAGATGTATACCCACTGCTCGGGCTTTCTGAGCAATACGCGTGATCAAATCCTCAACCTCATTTGCAGCATAAACCATGAGATCGGCAAGCTCATCGATCACGAAAATAATATAAGGTTTCTTTTCAAGGTTTGGAAGTTTGTTATAACCGGCAAGATTACGTACTCCGGCAGCGGCCAGTTCTCTATATCTGGCTTCCATTTCCCCGACAGACCAGCGCAGTGCAGACACCACCTTTGTCGGGTCGGTGATGACATCTGTCAAAAGATGTGGAGCGCCATTGTAATTGATCATTTCAACCTGTTTTGGATCAACAAGTATCATTCGCAGTTCATCTGGCCGTGTACGCATCATTAGTGTCGTGATCCAAGCATTTAGCATCACTGATTTACCAGAGCCTGTGGTGCCAGCAATGAGTACATGAGGCATTCCGGCCAAAGTTGCAACCTGAGTCACACCGGCAACATCGAGTCCAAGCGGAACAAGTAGTGGATCATCAGGTTCCGACAGAGATGATGTTTCAATAAGTTGTTTCAATGTAACAAGTTGTGGTTTTATATTTGGAATTTCGATACCGACCAACGATCGCCCGGGAATTGGTGCCTCAATACGGACCTGACCGGTAGGTGCAGCGAGAGCAAGAGCAAGATCATTGGTTAATGTGGTAATTTTTGATAATTTTGTACCCCTTGTTATTTCAATCGCATATTGAGTAACTGTCGGACCGTAATTAACCTCTTTAACCCGTGATCTTATGCCAAAACTGTCTAGCGTTTTTTCAATTGTGTCTGCATTTAGTTTGACATCGCCACGATCGGCTTCCTTTTGTTTTACATCGTGAAGTAAAGTTGTTGGCGGATAAACCCATGTTGATGAATCTTGAATTACAGGTTTTATTGAAAGATCGCTTGTAGTTTTGGGCCCTCCTTGTGCATTAACAGGAATAATTGTTGGCGCATCAGGTTTATGTTTAATGATTGTGTCTTTAATAAAGAGATCGTCTTTTTTTCCTGCTGCATCAAGTTTTCCTAGTTCTGGCGATTTTCCTTTAAACATTTTTGCGAAGCCTTCAAAGATCGGCGAAAATAATTTGATTATCGCAAGGAAAATGACATCAATTGAGGTATCCAAAAATAGCACCAGTCCTAAGATAAACGCAACAAGAAGTATTGATATTGCACCAAGCGCAGTAAAATCAAGTGAAAGATTGGTAAAAATAAGCACTCCAACCTTACCAGACTGAAGTAAACCGATAAGTGAAAGAAAAAGCACCACCGCACCTATCGTGACATTCAGGCGTACAAATTTCAGTTTATTGGAGTTGAAAAAATGACCCGCTAACAAAAAAATGATGAAGGGTGCAAAAAAAGATATTCCACCAAATAGTTCAAAAAGTTGTTGATTGACCTCGGTGAGTATTCTGCCATCGGTCTTCGAAAATAAAGCATAAAATGAAATTAGCATCATCAGACCGACCAGAACCAAAAAAAAACCTATCAAGCTGAAAAAAGTTTTTCCGTTTATTTTAAACGAGAGAAATCGTGATTTTTTCCTTCTACCCATAACAAAATTGAAACGCTAATAACTTATTTTATCACGAACGAGGAGTTTCAATCATCTGCAGATTGATTCTTCCTTGGTTGTCGATCTGATACACTCGCACGGTCACAGTTTGTCCTATCTGGACAATGTCTGCCGGATTTTTGACGTATCCGCTGCTCATTTTTGAGACATGGACAAGTCCTTCTTTACCGGGTAAGATTTCGACAAAAGCACCAAAAGGTAGAATTCGTTTTACAGGTCCGGGGAATGTTTCACCCACCTCAACTTCTCGTGTCATGTTTTTGATAGACTCTGCGGCCTCATCAACTTTATTTTTGTCAATTCCCGAAATAGTGACATTACCTTCCTCGTCAATATTGATTTCACAGTTGGTTTTGGCGATAAGTCCGCGGATTGTTTTTCCGCCCGGACCGATCACTTCACCAATCTTGCCTTGAGGAACGGTGATCACCATGACTTTTGGCGCAAACTTTGAGACTTCGCCTCTTGATTTAGGTATCGCTTTGACCATGACATCAAGAATAGCCAATCTTGCTTTCTTTGCTCTTTCCAAAATCTCATCGATCATTTTGTCGGTAAGTCCTTTATTTTTTACATCGAGCTGGACTGCAGTGATACCTTTTGTAGTTCCGGCTACTTTAAAATCCATTTCGCCTGAAAAATCTTCAATGCCCATGATGTCTGTAAGAATCACGTAGTCTTCATCCGAATTGGACATAATACCCATCGCAATTCCGGCAACAGGTGCTTTGATCGGAACTCCGGCATCCATAAGAGCAAGTGCCGAACCGCACGTTGAAGCCATTGATGTGGAACCATTGGAACTCAGAACTTCTGAAACAACACGGATTGTGTATGGAAAATCTTTTTCTGAAGGAAGTACAGGCTCGATCGCTTTTTCTGCAAGCGCGCCATGTCCAATCTCACGTCGCGAGACAAATCCGATACGTCCTACTTCTCCCACACTGTACGGTGGAAAATAGTAATGATGAATATATCTTTTTACTTCCTGGCCTTCCGGGCCTTCAATAAGTTGTTCAAGACTTGGTGGTCCAAGTGTAGCTATAGATAAAACCTGGGTATCTCCTCTTTGGAAAATGCCTGTTCCGTGTGTACGAGGAAGCACGGCGACTTCGGCATGAAGTGCACGGATATCATCTGGACCACGGCCATCAATACGGACTTTTGTTTTTAGAGTCTTCTCACGGATCATCTGTTTTGTGATGTAATCAATTGCTCCCGCAATGACTTTTTTGTCATATTCGTCTTTAACTTGTTCGCCGACTTTTTCAACCAATTCTGTAAGCTGTTTGATTTCACCAAATTCTTTTGAGGCAATTTCCTCAACAATTCCTTCTAATTCTTTTTTATACTCACCTTTTAATATTTGTGAAAGTTTTTCATCAACCGCGGCATCACTAACCGTATCTTTAGTCATTCCGATTTTTTCACGGAGAGTTTCTATGAATGCAATGATTTTTTCATTAGCTTTTTTACCCTCTTGAAGAGCGCCTTTGAAAATATCTTCACCGATTTCCTGGGCTCCGGTTTCTATCATGACTACTTTTTCCTTTGTTGAAGAAACTATGAGATCAAGTGCTGAGTATGTTTTTTCATGATCATTTGGATTTACGATGAATCCTTGCTCTTCTTTTCCTTCCGTACTTATGTGACCAACGCGAATAGTACTTATTGGCCCATTCCAAGGCACGGGTGAAACATGAAGTGCTGCCGATACTGCGATTGCCGCCAAAATCTCCGGATCATTTTCAGTATCAACTGAAAGTAATGTGATAACTATCTGTACTTCGCGTTTATAATTTTTAGGGAAAAGCGGTCTTATAGATCTGTCAATAAGTCGTCCTTTTAAAACTGCTTCATCTGAAGGTTTACCTTCTCGTTTTACCCAACGTGATCCTTTGATTATGCCTCCGGCATAGAGCTTTTCAGCATATTCCACCTGAAGTGGAAAATAATCAAGATCATCACGCACGCGGCCTGCAGTCACTGTGACTAGTACACAAGTCTCTCCAAGCTTTGCAAAGACTGATGTAGTCGCAGATATCGCAAGCTTTCCAAATTGTAATGTCAATTTTTGTCCCTCAATATCAAGGGACTCTTCAAGAACTTTCATACTTATGAATGTACCATAAAGTAAGATAAAAGTGGGTGAAAAGCAGTTTCCAATCTGAACTTGTTTCAAAATCCTAAAATGTCATTCCCACGAAAGTGGGAATCCAGCCGGATTATCTGGATCCCCGATCTAGTCGGGGATGACAAAGATGCTGAAATAAATTCAGAATGTGTTGAAACTACTACCCTTTTTACTTACCTTATTTAAATTTTAATTATCTTTTTAATGACAGTTTTCCGATCAAACCTTTATATCTTTTTGCGTCAAGTTTCTGCAAATAGTTGAGTATTCTTCGACGTTTTGCGATGACTTTGAGTAAACCACGTCTTGAATGATTGTCTTTTTTATTTCCTTCAAGGTGGTTCGTCAAGCGCTGAATCTTAAATGTAAGAAGTGCGACTTGTACTTCAGGAGATCCTGTGTCGCCCTTTTTCTGGGCAAACATATCGATGATTTCCTGTTTTTTTTCCGGAAGTTGCAATTGTGCCATAATCTTTGAGATTATAATAAATACCATGACAAGTTGCAAGCGAATGCATCAAGATCAATGAAAACCACCAAGGTGATCAAGCCCGATCCATTTCATTTAAGTGAAAGAAAAGATGCGACTTTGGCAAAAGGTGCAATACTTGATGCACCTGCCCGTCACAAAACTCACAAAAGCCAGAGAAAGATCGGAAACATGTGGAGATTAATTTTTTTCTTTGTAGAAATTTCGCTGATTTCGATTCTAATATTTTTTTTCCCGCCAGCGAATATTCTTTTTATAGTTTCGTTAATAATACTTATAACCGCCTTAAGTTATACAATTACATTTTTCTTAGGAAAAACCGCACAGATTTTGATTGCGATTTTTGTGTTTTTATTCCTGTCAATTTCTTATTACATCGGCTTTGATCTTATTAATACATTATTACTGGCATCATTTATAATAGGACTGTCACAACTTTTTAAAATTAAATAATGTCAAAAGTTTACATCACCACCACGCTTCCCTACGTCAACGCCGATCCTCATATAGGTTTTGCGCTGGAAATCATACAAGCCGATGTTTGGGCTCGCAATCAAAAACTTTTAGGAAATGAAGTGATTTTTAATACCGGCACTGACGAACATGGTTTGAAGATTTATCAAAATGCAAAAGACGAAAAAAAGGATACCCAACAATATGTCGATGAATATGCTGCCAAATTTCATAAACTAAAAGACGCGTTAAATCTTTCCTACACGAATTTTATTCGTACAACTGACGCTCATCATAAAAAAGCTGCGCAACATTTTTGGAAACTTTGCCAAGAAAACGGTGATATTTATAAGAAAAATTACAAAATAAAATACTGCGTCGGCTGTGAGCTTGCCAAAACCGATTCGGAACTTGTTGATGGAAAATGTCCTCTTCATCCGACAAAAAAATTGATGATCATCGAAGAGGAGAATTATTTTTTCAAATTTTCCAAATATCAGGAAAAACTTCTTGAACTTTATAAAAAAAATCCCGACTTTGTAAAACCGGCAAATCGTTTGCAAGAAGTGACCAATTTTGTCGAAAGCGGTCTTGAAGATTTCAGTATTTCTCGACTTAAAAAAAATATGCCTTGGGGTGTGGCTGTTCCAGGAGATGATGAGCATGTCATGTATGTTTGGTTTGACGCACTGATAAATTATATTTCCACACTTGGCTGGCCGGAAGACGAAAAAAATTTCAATGATTATTGGCCGGGATATCAAATAGCCGGTAAAGACAATTTACGACAACAAAGTGCTATGTGGCAAGCCATGCTTATGTCGGCCGGTCTACCTCCTTCAAAACAAATTTTTATTCATGGTTTTATCACGATGAACGGTCAAAAAATGAGTAAATCAACTGGTAACGTAGTCAATCCTTTTGATTTAGTTAAAAAATATGGAACTGATGGGCTCAGATATTATTTACTACGAGAAATTCCAACGCTTGATGATGGGGATTTTTCATATGAACGCATGAATTTGGTCTATGAATCAGATCTGGCAAATGAGCTTGGTAATTTGGTTTCTAGAGTCACCACGCTCGCCGCTTCTGACGACATACAGATAGATAATCAAAAATATCACGAGATGAAATACGAATCGGTTATCAAAGAATTCAATTTGAATCTTGCACTTGAGAATATTTGGCAGAAAATAAAAACAATAAATAAAATGATTAACGAAAAAGAGCCTTGGAAACTGGAATCTTCAGCCCGGTCCGCACTTTTGTCAGAATGGTTGAATAGTTTATATGTTATTGGAAATCAGCTTCTGCCGTTTTTGCCTGAATCTGCTGAAAAAATAATTAAAGCCACATCGGGAAAAATACAAAAAATTAAACCGCTATTTCCTCGATTAAATAAACTTACTTGAGCGAAGTAACCAAAATTTACGAGTTTCCATGCAACACGCAACTAACGACTTTATGGACAACGATTACATCTTTGCTTGGAACCGAGTTAAATGTTCGGTTACGAGCGAG
>CAYNLS010000051.1:806-7361 GCA_964398125.1 uncultured Gammaproteobacteria bacterium | reverse complement strand
AGAGAATGAAAGAGCGAAAAGAAAAGCTAACAATGAAAAAAATATATATTTTTTTTTACTTTGTTGTCTATATCGAAGATAAAAATAAAAAGACACTAAGATTGAAAAGGCTGCCTGCGCATATATACCACCTGATATCCAGGTCACAGATTCAATCATGATAGGATGTACTGCGGCAAGTGCGGCAACCAAAAAAGCCATGATTTTTTTCTTTGTAAAGAAAGGAACCAATATATAATTCATCCACACAAAACCTATATGAAAAAATATATTAAACATTCTATAGAAAATCGGCGTCACGCCGCCGATTTGATAGGCGATATAGTACTGAATAGTACGTGATACAAACGACGGAACGTGGAATATATACTCAGGAGTTTTTAGTAATTTTTCAATATCAATAATTGCCGGAATATCATCAGATACCAGATCGGCTGTTAATCCATTGGCATAAACAATGAGAATAAAGAACAAGAGTACCAGTAAATTGATCCAATGTTCTTTCAGCCAACTTTTAAACGGCACATTCTCAACTGATGGAGTGAATTCTTGTTGATTTTTACCTACAACTTTTTTATTTAAATGTTTGTAGAACTTTTCAATATGCTCGTTGACATCTTCCGTAGATATTTTCAAAATTTCAGCGATTTGCTCAATAGATCTTTTTTGATGATTGTCCTGTATGTATCTTTTTTGGGAATAAGTGAGAGCCATAATAGAACATTATAACCAAATACTTTTTGCATTATATACTATCACTATGAAAAGACCTGTTGTATCGGTAATTGTTGCGACAAAAAATGCCGCTAGATCGATACAAGGCTCTTTGAGATCTATAAAAAAACAAACTTTTCAGAATATAGAAATCATTGTTGTAGATAATTATTCATCCGATAAGACAGTCAATATTGCAAAAAAGTATACTGAAAAAGTTTACAAATATGGAAATGAGCGATCGGCACAGCGCAATTTTGGAGTCAAAAAAAGCCAAGGTAAATTTTTGTTGTTTCTTGATGCGGACATGGAGCTTTCTGTCGGTGTAATCGAAAGGTGTTTGAAATTTAGTCAAGAAAATATCGCTGGTTTATATATTCCCGAAATCGTAAAAGGCAAAAGTTATTGGGCGAAAGTACGTAATTTTGAGCGACAATTTTACAATTCAACCGTGATTGATGCGGTCAGATTTGTACCCCGATCGGTATTTGAAAAAATCCACGGCTTTGATGAAAATCTATATGCTGGAGAGGATTGGGATTTTGATAGACGAGTAAGAAAACTTGGCAGTACTGCAGTCATAAATGTACCGTTGTATCATAATGAAGAGGACTTTTCGATTATAAAATACCTACGAAAAAAATCATATTATGTGCCTGGATTAACTCAATATAAAAAAAAATGGAAAAATGATTTAGAAGTCAAAAAACAACTCGGATTTTGGTATCGGTATTTAATTGTTTTTATAGAAAACGGCAAATGGATACTTCTCATCAAACATCCCTTTTTAAGTTGTGGTATGATGTTTCTCAAAATTTGTATCGGAATTATGTACTTATTAAATAGGAATAATGAAAAAAACTCTTCATAAAAAGACTTTTGATAAAAAATACTTCACCGATTATTATTTTGGGACTACCGGTAACTTTGGTAAAAATGAACTCGTCAGGAACAAAAACTGGTTTCATGGTTGGTTTAGAACATTGCAATATGACTATGATTTTTCTCAAGGATATGGGAAAAAAGTTTTGGAAATAGGTTGCGCGATCGGTGCTGCAGCCGACATTCTCAATGAACGCGGTTTTGATGTCGTTGCAACAGACATATCGCCTTATGCAATCAAAAAAAACGAAAAACTTCTTCCGCATATCGAATTTAAAGTTTTGGATGTCGAAGATAAACCACAGTATAAAAACAAATACGATCTTATATATTCATTCGAAGTGATCGAACATCTTGAGAGTCCGGAAAAAGCCATTAAAAATATGTTTGATATGCTAAAACCTGGAGGAACACTGATATGCTCAACTCCGTATCCGTATAAATATGTTTTAAATGTCGATAAAACCCACGTCAATGTAAGATATCCGCTCGAATGGGTAGCTCTATATAGAAATACAGGATTTTCCAAAATTCAATATCGTCACAAAACTTTTATCCCATTTTTTTACAGGTTTTCAAAACATTTGCATTTTATTTTGCCATTTGGCATCGGAAATCCTTATCTGAATTCACACGTTTTTATCATTGGACAAAAGTTAACCGGTTAATGTAATTATGAAAACAAAACGTTTTTTTTGGCCACTTCAGGAAAATGCAGTTGATAAAAAAAATACGGAAACTCTTATCAAGTTTATTAAAACTTCTGACCAATTTACTCAATCATCACAAGTTAAAAAGTTTGAGAAAGCTTGGTCTAAGTGGCAAGGATGTAAATACAGCATTTTTCTTAACTCCGGTAGTTCTGGCATTTTTGTGATCTTTGCCGCACTGAAAGAATATTTCAAATGGGAGAATGACTTGGAGGTAATTGTTCCTGCCGTGACTTGGATTACCGATATTTCGGTGATTTTACAACTTGGTTTGAAGCCTGTATTTGTCGATGTCAATCTTGAGGATTTTTCTTTTGATTATGCCGATCTTGAAAAAAAAATTACTTCAAAAACTAAGACGATTTTTTTGACAGACTTACTGGGATTTCCGTCTGATGTAAATAAAATAAAAAACATTGTCGGCAAGAAAAAAATTCATATTATCGAAGATTGCTGTGAAGCACATGGCGCGAAGCTTGGAAATAAAAAGGTTGGTAATTTCGGTCTGGCCAGTGTATTTAGTTTTTACTGGGGACATCATATGACGACAGTTGAAGGCGGCATGGTTTCGACAAACAACAAAGACCTGTATCATTTATTTCTTTTAAAAAGAGCACATGGACTTGCTCGTGAACTTCCGTCTGAAATGCATGAGTTTTACAAAAAAAAATATAAAGACATGAATTTTGAATTTCTTTTTCTTACCGACGGATTTAATATGCGAAACACTGAACTAAGCGCGGTTTTAGGTAGATCTCAGTTAAAAAATCTTGATAAATTTATCAACAAAAGAAACAAGGCTTACAGTAAATTTTTTGAGATCATCAGTAAATATCCAAAATTTTTATATGCGCCAAACAATGCTGGTATCTCGTCATTTTGTTTACCATTAGTCCTCAAAGATGCAAAGATGAAAACTAGATTACAGAAATATCTTCAGGAAAAAGGTATTGAAACCCGACCGATCATCAGCGGTAATTTATTGCGGCAACCTTTTTTAAAATCGTACTTCAGAAGGAAAGAATTTCCGAATGCCGAGATCATACATACAAACGGATTTTATATTGGAAACAATCAATTTATTGATGATAAAAGAATTGCTAAGCTCGCGAAA
Organism: uncultured Gammaproteobacteria bacterium; assembly: GCA_964398125.1. Lineage (GTDB taxonomy): Bacteria > Patescibacteriota > Microgenomatia > UBA1406 > GWC2-37-13 > CAYNLS01. The sequence goes on along the minus strand of CAYNLS010000051.1, from coordinate 3,941 downwards.
TTTCTGGAGAATTTTTCAAAAACCATTCATAAGTCATCTTAATACCTTCTACAAGATTTGTTTTTGAATGCCATCCGAGTTTATCCAATTTTGAAATATCAAGTCTTTTTCGAGGAGCGCCATCTGGTTTTGATTTATCAAAAGTGATTTTTCCTTCAAATACTACAATTTTCTTTATCAACTTTGCCAAATCTTTTATCCTGATATCTTCGCCTGTGCCGACATTTATGATTTCAGAATCATCGTAATTTTTCATCAAGAAAATACACGCTTCAGCTAAATCGTCAACATACAAAAACTCTCTGTATGCTTTTCCCGATCCCCAAACAACAACATTCTTTTTTTTGCCTAACATTGATTCATGAAATTTTCTTATAAGAACAGGAACCACATGTGAAGTCTGAAAATCAAAGTTGTCATTCGGTCCATATAAATTGGTGGGGACAAGTGAAATAAAATTAGTTTTATATTGTTGGTTAAAGTTTTGACAAAGCATCACTCCTGCAATTTTTGCTATCGCATAGGCATCGTTGGTCTCTTCAGGTTTGCCGGTGAGCAGATATTCTTCTTTCATCGGTTGAGGCGCAAGTCGCGGATAAATGCAAGAACTTCCCAAAAATAGAAGTTTTTTTACTTTGTATTTCCAGGCGCTGTAGATTACATTATTTTGAATAGCTAAATTTTCATAAAGAAAGTCGGCTTTTTGAGTTTTATTCGCGAGTATTCCGCCTACTTTGGCAGCAGCAAGAAAAACATATTCCGGTTTTTCCTTTTTAAAAAAATTGTCAACTTTTTTCTGATTTAAAAGATCAAGTTGTTTTCTAGATTTGACGATTATGTTTTTATAATTATTTTCCTTTAACAACCTGACTAATGCTTTTCCAACGAGTCCTGAGTGACCGCCAGCAACATAGATTTTAGAATTTTTTTTCATGATTGATTTCGATTCTTTTTAACCCATAAAATTATTTCATCAAGCATTTCGGAAAGTGAAATCTCATGTTTAAATCCGAGTAATTTTTTTGCTTTGAAAACATCGACCATATTCTTCTTGACGTCTGATTTATAGCCTTCATCGGAAATGAATTTAAAAGGTTTTTTGCGATCAAGTTTTTTTCTTTTTTTTTTAGCTAGGTCAAGAATGGAAGTCGAGACACCGGATCCGATATTAAAATCTTCGTTTTTATCTTTACTTGAAAATATAGCAAGTGAAATAGCCCGTGATAAATCTTTTACTGCTATAAAATCACGGATCTGATCACCTTTTCCCAAAATATGAAGTGGATATTGTCCTTTTAAAATTTTTAAAACAAGATCGGGTATCACATGACTCATTGAAGACTTGATGTCGTCTCCTACACCGGCGACATTTGTCGGTCTCAAGATCGTGTAGGGGAGACCGTGTTGAAGCCAGGCACTTTTTGCCTGATATTCCACCGCAAGTTTTTGAAATCCATATGAAGTTTTTGGAGCAGGAGTCAAAGACAAATCTTTTTCTTTAGTCGGAAAAATATTGCTCGATTCAAAGACCATGACCGATGTCAGCAGAACAATTTTTTTTAGCTTATATTTTTTAAATGCTTCAATGGCAGCATCAAATGTCGAGATCGTGATCAGCTCATTTTGTTTAAACAATTCATAAGGTGATTTATGGAAAAATTTTATTCCTCCGACTTTGGCGGCAAGAGCCACGATATAATCACAGTCTTTTAAGAGTTTAAGTAATAATTTAGTGTTTTTGACATCACCTTTGACAAATTTATACTTAGAATTATTTTTATATCCATTTTTTACATTGCCATAACGTGAGTTGTCGTCAATTCCCACAACGTCATGTCCGGAGTTTAAAAGTTCTGAAACGAGATGAGTACCGATAAATCCGGCGGCACCGGTCACAAGTATTTTCATACCGTAGTTTTCATATATTTAAATAATTTCAGTTTGAAACTTGATTTGGAAAATAATTCATTAACATTATTTTTCTTTTTTGTTGATTGTATTTTATATCTTAAAAAAAGAGTCTCGGGTAAATAAAATAAGTTCCATAATATCGCTCTGAAATCCGAATAAAAAAGTGCGATATTGCCACGATACAAAAAATATCCCATTTCCGCGGCTAGCAACAAAATATACATCGGCAAGACTTTTATTATATGAAATAGATCGGCATTTTTTATAAAAGTTCGTATGTTGTTTCTTTCAGACCAATATCGAAGTAATGCCCGTCGGCGTAACTTTAATGTGGCTGACCCTTTATGATATACGAAGGATTTTTTTGTATAAAAAATTTTATATCCAAGAAGTCTTGCTCTCCAAGAAAAATCAATATCTTCATGAAGTGTAAACATCCTGTTGTCAAATCCGCCAAGTCTTTTATAAAGCTTTCTTGTGATGATGAGCGAGCTGCCGTATGAAAAAAATACTTCACCTTTTTCAGGTATTTCTGCCAATGTTTTTTCCGGATAATTCTGCATACCAAATCCGTATTTATCAAGATGCCCGCCGGCATTATCAATGATCAGATCTCCTTTTTTATCGGGTTTATATCGGACATAAACACTAGTGCAAATTCCAATTTTTTTGTCACTTTCTATACACTTTAACAATTCTTCAATACAATGAGGATCGAGTCGTAAATCATTACTTTGAAAAATCACATAATCGCCTTTGGTATAAGAAAATGCCACATTTGAACCACTGGCCGTACCGGTATTGTACCTGTCTTCCGTAAATACTTTGACTTTTGGGAAATATTTGGCGACATATTCACGACTTCCGTCTCGACTAAGATTGTCAAACATGATCACCTCATCAGGCAGATAGGTTTGTTTATAAACTGAACTGAAGTAATCCTTCAGATGATGTTTGCCATTGTAATTGAGTACAACGAGCGAAACTGTTTTCCTCCTTTTCATGATTTAAACAATTCTTAAATAGGGAATAGTGATGATAAATTGTCCGCCGCGTTCACGGTATTTTCTCTGTTTGCCGACTATTTCTTTGGCAAAATTCCAGGACAAAAGTAGTGCGTAATCTGGAGTGTCCTTTTCCAATTTATCTTCAGCGTAAATCGGAATATGGGTGCCTGGTGTAAATTTTCCCTGTTTATAAGGAGTTGAATCCACAAGATAATCA
>CAYNLS010000051.1:0-796 GCA_964398125.1 uncultured Gammaproteobacteria bacterium | reverse complement strand
AAGAATTTCAGTTGTAATGCCGCAATAATTCAAAAGAACATTTCCTTTTGCAGACGCTCCGTAGCCGATAATTGTTTTTTTCTGTTCACGAATGCGTTTTAGAAACCCGACTAAATCTCGTTTTATTGTTTTGACTCTGCGGGCAAATTCATCATAAGTACTTTTGAGATGAAGTTTTTTTAATTTTTCCTCAGTGACAAATTTTTCAACTCGCGGATGAATTTCTCTTTCACTATCTTCACGAGTGACATAAACTCTTATCGATCCGCCATGGATTTCATCCTTTTGCACATCGATGACTTTAAGTTTATGCTTTGAAAATAAAGTTAATAGTGGACGAAAAGAAAAATAACTTAAATGTTCATGATAAATCGTGTCAAATTCGTTTTTATCAAGTAAATCTATGACGTAAGGAACCCGCATCATAAACACACCATCTTTATCAAGCAATAGATGAAGTCCGTCACAAAAATCGTGTAGATCATTGATGTGGCCGATAACATTTGTCGCGGTAATGATTTTGGCTGACCCATATTTTTTAACAATGTCTTCTGCAAGTTTGGTACTGAAATAATTTTGCAAAGTTTTTATGCCTTTTCTATTAGCCTCAGCAGCAAGGTTCTCTGCCGGGTCAATGCCAAGTATTTTCATTCCTGATTCTTTAAACTGCAAAAGCAAAGTGCCGTCATTACTGCCGATATCCACTGCAAAACCACCTTTTCTGATACTAAATTCTTTGACTATGTCTTTTGCAACAACATCAAAACTTTCGATATGGGTCATGGAAGTTGATGGA
>CAYNLS010000050.1:0-7496 GCA_964398125.1 uncultured Gammaproteobacteria bacterium | reverse complement strand
TTTTATTGACTCTACTATTTTTAATATTTCTTCCGTTGTTTGGGCATCTGGCGTTTCTGTTCTTTCGGTAGGCTTATCTTTACAACCTTTTTCGCTGTAATATTTATTAAAAATAATTCCATATTTTCCGTCTAATAAAAAGTAATTATTTATCACCCCGCCTCCCTCAAAGCAGTTTCCTTCTGCATCAGATGGAAAGCCTTCACCGAAGCGTTGTTGTGTAAATGAATATTGCTTGCCATTGACAGTCACTAACCTTAATGGAGAAGTTTCATTAGTTCCTGCAAAAGACATTGCTTGATCTAGCGAGGTTAGAACCTTATTTATTCCTCCTAAATCGACGATTTGTAATATATCTCTATTCTCATTTTTAAGTTTAAAATTAAGTACCTCAACCTCTGTAGCACCACCTAACGGATTATCAGTAATATTGTTCGTAGTCGAATTTTCTAGAACAAATTTTTCAGTGTTGTAGCTACAAACAAAATTTCTTATTTCACAACCCTTACTTTCAGTATTTTCTGCACTTGCTGAAGAATAAGTTGGTACAGTGGGAGATACTATTACTCCAGGATAATATTGATCAGACTCATTTTGTGCTTTTAATGTTTTTATATCCTTTCTTAACTCCAGATTCTGCCAGAATAATACAGCTATGGTCGCTAGTAATGATAATATGAGTATAGAATAAAGAATTATTCTTCTTGTTAAGTTGAAAGAAGCATTTGGAATTTGTTCACTTAATTTATTTTCATTAATGTAGTTTTTTTCCATTATGAAATTTAGTAGATTTTATTTAACCGTTGAAATTATTGTATTTGTTACTGGACTTTCAAGTGATGATCCCCATGGATTATTTTCTGTACCATCTCCTTTAGTTTTATCTATATAAACAACATCTCTTAATAAGACGAGATCATTCCCAACAACAAAAATTACGACTCTATATGGCGTACATGCACTAGTTTGACAAACAAACGTTGCTTCTAATCCTTGACGAGTCCCAAAATCCAATTCCTTATAGGTATAATTTCCTTCTAAACCTGCCTCCACTCGACGAGATCCGCCATTATATTTTTTATATGCAATTTCAACATCCCAAGGGCTACTATCTGGAACATGGTTATTGATACGATAACATCTATCAAATCCTTTCTGACAGGTATCAGGATAATTATGTACTTTTCCTTCAGCTTGGCTTGGCAACATAAAGGAAATCTCATCAAACGTAACCTCCTTCCAACCATCGGTAGAAGTAAGTGTAGCCTTTTCTACTTCAGAAGAATCATTGGAATTATCTAAAACAATATCTTCGGATTGTTCTGCCTTTGTTTGCTGTATTGGTGTCTCATATTCAACTACACCTTCAGGTGTATTAAAAGTAGATGAAGAAGATTTTTGATTCTTTTGATACTGAACTCCAAGGAAGAATCCCGTGATAAGAATGGAGACTACAAATAAGTACATAAACTTACTTGCTTTGAAGAAACCTTTAGCATATCTCTTTGTTTTCGACATATAATAAGTATTATATAAAAAGAAAAAAAATGTAAAGAAGTTTATATTTAGAACGTTTTTTAATGTCTTCAGCATGTTATGCAATTTCTGTAGAAAAACCGAATTAATGTTGTGTAATTACATATAAAAATGTCTTGACATTTATAGGAATCTTTCGCTATACTGTTTCTCTATGATCACCGATGCTGATATACAAAAACTCAAAGGAATTTTTGTAACAAAACAGGAACTCAAAGAGGCCATTACTACTTCAACCGATACCATTGTAAAAGAATTTCGGATTGTACTTGAAATGATTGGAGATCTAAGCATTAAAGTAGATCAAACAAACAATAATTTAGAACAAACAAATAAACGACTTGAAGATGCAATTACAGAGATCCGTACTCATCGACTTGCTTTTGGAGATTACGAAAAACGAATGGAAAAAGTAGAAGCACGATTGTTTCGTGAAGTGTAACGATTGAGATTGATCCGACAATAATTTATTTTCTTGTAAGGCTTTGAACGGCAAGAAAAGCTAATATAGGGACAGTAAAAAACATTGATTTTGAATACAATCCTTCTACAAAAACTTCACCAACATAAAATCCCCAGAGAATAAGAATTAAAAATATAAGAATTATTCCTTGACGTTTATTGTCTATCTTTTGCATGATAAATATCATAACATCTTTTGTATTTCCTCTGCCAATTTTCCAATCTCTTCTTTACTCATTCCAATGACTTCAGTCATTTTGATGCCTTGTATTTCTTCTTCCGTTTGTGGAAGAATATGTATATGTGCATGATGGACTTCTTCACCAAGAGTAAGATAGCTAATGAATCTTGCTTTTAAATATTGTTGAACGCCTAGTGAGATTTTTTTTGTCACTTCCCAATATTCTCCGAAATTTGCGACATCATTTACCCAACGATAATGTTTCTTAGTAATTACTAGAGCATGTCCTTTGACTCTTGGGAAGATATCCATGAAAGCTAAATAGTTTGAGTCTTCGTAGATCCTATAACTTGGTATTTTACCTGCGACAATTTTACAGAAAATACAATCTTCCATAACTTTTAAATCTTACACTATAATAAAATTATTGACAATCTGATTAAAAGTTGTATGATAGTGTGTGAGATACTTCCAATCATATAAATTTATTTAATTTTAAAATATGAAAATCCTTATCCCGGCAGACGTACCGCAGGAAATGCGTGAAACTTATGAAAAAAATTATAGAACTTTGACTCATGACACAGATCGCTTAATGTTATTTGCCGGTGATCAAAAAGTCGAACATTTAAACGACGATTTCCATGGTGAAGGTATCTCAACTGAAGATAATGATCCAGAACATATGTTTCGCATCGCTTCAAAAGCAAAAATTGGTGTTTATGCAACTCAACTTGGCATGATTGCTCACTATGGACAGAGTTATCCCGACGTTCCTTATCTTGTAAAGTTGAATTCTAAAAGTAATTTAGTCAAAACATCACAAGCCGATCCCATGAGTGCCGCTTGGTTTGATGTTGAGCAAATAGTTGAATTTAAAGAAAACAGCGGACTTAAGATTCTTGGAGTTGGCTACACTGTTTATCTTGGCAGCGAATTTGAATCTCAGATGCTGACCGAAGCTGCACAGATAGTTTATGAGGCGCACGAACACGGACTTCTTACTGTAATCTGGCTCTATCCTCGAGGGAAAGCAGTTGCGGATGAAAAAGATCCTGATCTTATTGCCGGTGCCGCCGGAGTCGCAGCTACACTTGGTACGGATTTTGTAAAAGTGAATGCCCCAAAAAAAGACGGCCAGAGTGACGCTGCACTTTTACAACCTGCAATAAAAGCAGCTGGACGAACCAAAGTGGTTTGCGCAGGAGGTTCCACAGGTGAAGCCGCAAAATTTTTGAAACAACTTCATGATCAGATACATATTGGCGGCACAAGTGGTAATGCAACAGGTCGTAATATTCATCAAAAACCACTTGATGAGGCAGTTCGTTTCACCAATGCCATTTATGCAATCACGGTTGAAGACAAATCAGTGGAAGAAGCTTTGAAAATTTATAATGCCAGTGGAGCTTCTAAACAAAAAGTTGTGGAAGGTAAGTCAGATATTGATTAACTAAAGTCATCCTGAGTGGAGCGAAGGATCCAGACTGGATTCTTCAGTCGTTACACTCCTTCAGAATGACAATTATTAATTTGTATATTCTATGAAACGTATTAAGGTTGGATTAAACGGTTTTGGCAGAATCGGCCGAGCTTTTACTCGCATTTCACTTCTCAGAGATACATTTGATCTTGTGCAAATAAATACCCGCAAATCTAAAAACAACATGATGGCTTACACTTTGAAATATGATTCCGTTTATCGCACATTTGGAAAAGATGTCAAAGCACAGGAAGACGCACTGATAGTTGATGGAAAAAAAATTATCACTTCACTTAGTGATGATCCAAGCACTATTCCATGGGATAAAACTCAAGTTGATGTCGTCATTGACGCCACAGGTGCATTTGTTAAAAAACCTGATCTTGCCAAACATATAAAAGGTTCAGTGAAAAAAGTTATTATCACTGCTCCATCAAAAGATGATGAGACTCCACACGTAGTACTTGGAGTGAATGATGATGCTATCGACTGGAAAAATGAAACGGTCATCTCAAACGCTTCATGCACAACAAACTGTGCGAGTCCGATGTTTAAAGTGATAAATGACGCATTTGAAGTTGTATCTGGTGCACTTACAACTGTGCACGCAATGACTATTTCACAAAGTTTACTCGATGACAATGGTAAATCATTTGATCGTGCCCGCGCTGCACCTCTCAATATCATTCCTTCAACATCAGGCGCCGCAAAAGCAGTTGCAAAAACAATACCAGCTTTAAAAGGAAAGATCGATGTCGGATCAATGCGTGTACCCGTACCTACATGCTCACTTTCAGATATTTCCGTGCTTGTCAAAAAGGAAACAACTCCTGAAGAAGTTAATGAAGCTTTTAAAAAAGCAGCAGAGGGGCAAATGAAAGGCATATTATCATTTGCGACAGAAACTCTGGTTTCTTCAGATTATATCGGTTCACCTTACTCATGCATATTTGATTCAAATTACACTAAAGTTGTAAATGGGAATTTTGTAAAAGTTTACGGCTGGTATGACAATGAATGGGGTTACTCTACCCGTCTTGTTGACCTCGTAGAAAAACTTTCAGAATATATATAAACCTATGGTGCCAGCCGATATTAAATTCATTGATGATGTCACGACCAGCGGTAAACGAGTGTTACTGCGCGTGGACTTTAATGTAAGTTTAAATCCAAACAATCTGACGATCGCAGATGACGCACGCATAAGACAAGCGATACCAACTATCAAGTTCCTTCTCAAAAATAAAAATAAGCTGATCATAGTCTCACACTTGGGAAGACCAAAAGGCAAACCTGACCATAAGTTCTCAATGAGAATCGTAAGCGATCATCTACAAGGTTATCTTCCAAATTTTAAGGTCAAACTAATAAATGATTTTCTTACCGAAGATAAAGCTACTTTTGGAGCTCAGACTCCCAACGATATTTTTTTACTGGAAAATATCCGTTTTTATCCCGGTGAAAAAGAAAACGATCCAAAATTTACAAAAAAGTTAGCATCTCTTGCCGATGTATTTGTCAATGACGCATTTGGTGTCTCGCACAGATCTGATGCATCAGTCGTAGGTGTGACGAATTATCTACCATCATACGGCGGTCTTCTTTTAAAAAGAGAAATCGATATGATTTCAAGGGCAACTGAACGTCCTGAAAAACCTGTTGTCGCGATCATTGGAGGAGCGAAAATTTCAACAAAAATCAATGTTATTGATCGACTGATGAAACTTGCAGATTATCTCATCATAGGTGGAGCTTTGGCCAACACATTTCTTCATGCACAAGGCATAAATATCGGCGCAAGTTTTGCGGAAAAAGATCAAGCGGATGAAGCAAGGAAAATCATGTTTAAAGCCGCACAAAAACATACCACACTCATTCTACCGTCAGACTGCATAGTCGGTAAGCCAGATGAACTTGAAAAAGGTGGAAGTGTAAGTAAGATTTCAGAAGTACCAAAAGATCTGCAGATTCTTGATATTGGTCCTGAAACAAAAGCCAGGATTGGTACTATAATTGCAAAATCTAAAACAATTATCTGGAATGGGCCTGTCGGTTATTTTGAAAATATTCACTATCGACAAGGCACTGACTTTGTGTATTATGTAATCACTGAAAACACTGATGCGACATCGGTGATCGGAGGCGGAGATACGCTTGCCGCCATTTCAAAAAAAGAATATCTGGAAAAAATTACTCATATTTCAACAGGTGGTGGAGCCATGCTTGAATTCATTGAAAAAGGCACGCTTCCTGGGATAGAGGCATTAAGACATAAAGGGTAAATTTATGGATAGAAATCTAGCGCTTGAATTTGTCAGAGTTACAGAAGCTGCTGCTATTGCGGCTGCCAAATGGATTGGGCGCGGCGATAAAAATGCCGCAGATAAAGCGGCCGTTGATGCGATGCGTACACGATTTAATAAGGTAGATTTTTCGGGAACTATCGTCATTGGGGAAGGCAGTAAAGACGAAGCGCCGGAACTCTATACTGGAGAAAAAGTAGGTACCGGCACAGGGCCGGTCATGGATATTGCGGTTGATCCACTTGAATGTACGGAAAGTGTTGCTTATGGACGATACAATGCTCTCACCGTAATAACTACTGGCCCAAACAAGAGTTTGCTTTCTGCACCTGATACTTACATGGAAAAAATTGCCGTCGGTCGTGAAGCAAGAGACGTCATTGATTTGGATGCACCGGTTTCGGAAAACATAAAAAAGGTTGCCGAGGCACTTGATAAAAAAGTTGAGGATGTGACTGTAAGTCTACTTGACAGACCCCGTCATGAAGGACTAATAAAAGAAATTCGTGGGGCCGGAGCTCGCGTAAGACTCATCACCGATGGTGACGTAGCTGTAGCCGTCGCTTCTTGTTTACCAGAAAGTCCGATTGACATGCTCATGGGCACTGGTGGCAGTACAGAAGGCGTTTTGGCTGCTGTTGCAGTCAAAATCTTAGGTGGACAGATACTTACCAGATTTAAACCTAGAAATGAGAAAGATGCGGAAGCTCTAAAAAAATTAGGAATTGATGTAAAAACTATTTTTAATGCAGAAGATCTTGCTCGAGGTGACAATCTGACATTTACAGCAACGGGTGTGATTGACGGACCTATGCTTTCCGGCGTTGTTTTTACACCGCATACGGTGATCACACACTCAATCGTGATGCGAAGTGCCTCAGGTACCGTACGGTACCTGACGACCCATCATCACGATGCGATTTAAGGCGAAACTATATATATTACCCCTCTTTTATCATCTGAAATATATAAATATCCAGACTTGTCAAACTCCATATCAACTGGTCTGCCATAAGCTTGCGAACCGTCAAGAAAACCTGTGAGAAAATCCTCTTCACTTTTTACAGTATTGCCATCAACATCAAGTCTGACGACTTTGTAGCCTATTGGTGTCGAACGATTCCATGAGCCGTGGTATGCAACTAGAAGATCGCCATTCCATTGAGAAAACTTATCTGAATTTATAAATTTGAGTCCAAGAGGCGCCGAATGGGCTGCGATACTATAAATCGGTGATACAGTGCTTACGCAATATTCAGGAGTTTTCTGTCCGAATGATTCATCATAAACTTTATTTCCGTAGCAGACCGGCCAGCCGTAATCCGAATTTTTTTTAAAAATATTGATTTCATCAGGAGGAGCATTGTCACCCAAAAAATCTCGTCCCATCTCAGTGCCCCATATCTCTTGTGTCTGCGGATTTGTGGTGATAAAAACCGCATTTCGAAGTCCTTTTGCAAAAATTTCCGGGGTCTTTCCGTCGACATCGGATATTATGACCGCTCCAATCCAGGGATGCTTTTCAAAACAA
>CAYNLS010000049.1:0-7598 GCA_964398125.1 uncultured Gammaproteobacteria bacterium | reverse complement strand
TAAAGAATCGAGGACACTTTCGATACTTGGGAATTTTCTTAATAAGCCTGTATTTTGTATGGAACTTTGCCGGAGTGAAAATACATGAAGAAACCAGTACTTATAATTTAGAATCGAAAATCAGTAAAAATGCCGATAAACTTTTCAATGAAAATAGAGAAGAAGTAAGAAAGAAGGAATTTATTTATTTTGCAGATACAAAACAAAATAGCATGAGTGAGTGGGCCGGTTCAAAAAAACTACAGATCACATTTGCCGGTCAATCGTTTCTTGATTATTTTTTTCGAGGTGAAAATATGAAAGCTATCTATGGACATGAAACTAAAATCATTCCTAAAAATGCCTTCATTGTCTATCCTGAAGAGTTAATACATTAAGACTTTGTTTGTTTTGATCGAATTAAAATATTCTTGTGCTATAATATCTTTCAATGAGTCACACAGAATCGCATGTTTCATCTATGAATTTGAGAAAAGACCGCCGTTTCGAACGGGCGGTTTTTGTGTGATGATTTAAACAAACAAAAACATACCACCGCCCAAATAGGGCGGTTTTTTTATGGGTTAAAACATTATTAATTTTTTACACTTATGAGTCACGAGACAAAAACGGTTCTTGCGCAAATACAGCATGAAACCGGTATAGTACTTCCAAGTCCTGCAAAATTTGGCAGGACTGAGATAGTAGTTGCCGATAGTTCCGCAAAATCTGTGAGAAAAGTAAAAGGCAAAATAGACACACTCGTGACAAGAGGTGTGATGAATAGTGACATTTGCACGGATGATCAGGCACTTGTCCATGTCAAAGACGGAGCAGTTTATTTGGGAATGTCTTTAAATGGAAATACTCCTCAATATGTCCACCCGCAAATTGTTGCCGATTCTTCGGAATCAATCGATAAATTATGTGTCGTTACAGGAACGTGTTTATTTGGTGAATATAATGCACGCGCGAAGACTGATACTGGAAAAAATGTTTCTATGGTCAATAAAGAAGAGCTTGCGAAATTGGATACTGATGTGATCAATCAGCTTCAAATTGCCCAATCATTTCATCCGTACGAAATGGATAGTATCGCTCGTTTATCTGGGATGTTTCCTTATGTTGCGCGTGGTGCAAATCCGGTCGATGCTTATATTCATATCCCGAATATGGAATATTGGTTTTATCTTTTTGATGAATACAATCAGGGTAAAATCACCCAGGAAGCTCTGCAAGAATGGTGTTGCCATGTAAATATTCATTCGAAACAAATTACAAAGGCATTTGCAAAAAGGATAGATCGTGTAGGAAATGTTAATATTTCCCATGTTGATGCTTTTGAACCTGTTGTTGATGTCGTACAAAAAGGTGTTATGAGTGGGAAATTGCCCCGTCTGAATCATCTTGTGGAAATGTTGTACTATTCTGACGTAGCTTGGCAAACTGTGCTTGAGGAAACAAAACCACAAACATTCAACGATCTTGGTGATGCCGCAAACGCCGTACCTTATATACACGGAGCATCCCGACATGACGGACTGATAGCTATAGAAAATCCTGAAGAAATGCCAATTCTCAGGCAAGCCAAAGATTTCATGCCGCCGACTCCACTTATTGCCGGATTATATGCCCATCCGCGCCTTCTGGTGCCGGACAGCTCGCATCTTTATGGAGATATTCATGATTTATACTATCTGAATACTCCTATGGGTTGGACCGAAGCAAAACAAATTATTCGTAGCAATAAATGACATGAGTATCATAATTTCAAACAAAAACTTGGACGAATTCATCAGAAATTCTTCCATTTACACGACTGGCGGAGGTCTTGATATCAAAACTCAACTCGAGAGTTTAAAACCAATTCGGAGAAAACTAAATGTTTCATTGCTTCAGCCTGAGGAAATGGATGATGATTCTGTGGTTTGTAGTGTCACAGAAATTGGGAAAATAGGAGCTCCACCGCTTGCCAAAAGAAAAATCATTCCGCAAATCATACTGAAGCTTGAGAAATTAATCGGTAAAGAAATTTCCGCATTTTTTCCTCCCGAGGTCGGTCAGGAAAGTATTCTTCTTGAAAGTGCGCATTATGCCAGTTTACCAGTGGTAGATTTTGATCCTGTCGGTTTTCGAGCTGTGCCTTTTGTTGATGTGAATGTGGCATGTTTATTACCACATAAAAGACCTTTTACACCTGCAGTTGTCATAACAGATAGGGGAGAAATAATAGTTTTAGAGAAATCATACTCTTATAAAGAGTCGGAAAAAATTCTTCGTAGATTGACTACTAAATCTAAAGAAGGAATAATTCTCGTCCTTGGTGAAATCACTGATATAAAAACGATCAAGACTATGACAAATAATCAATCAATTTCTTATCATAAAATTCTTGAAGATAATATCTATTATAAAAACGCAGAAATCCAGCTACTTTGTACTGTGACAAATTTAAGAGAATTTAAACATACGGGTTTCTTTTGTCAAATAGCTGATGTGATTACAAATGAAAACGAAAAGATGACGCTTTGCATTCTCAACGAAGCTGTACTTTTGTACGACCAGCAAAAAAAACTTGTAGCTAAGGTTCCGCAAAGGATTCTTATGCTGGATAAAAACAAGGCAGAAGGAGTATCGTCTCTTGATTTAAAAGCGGGAAAAGTATTTCGTCTTTTTGTGATTCCACCCGAACCTCAGTGGAATACGGCAAAAGGAAGGCGAATATTTGGCCCAAATCGTTTTAGATTTTTTAGAAAGTATTTATAAATACTTTTAATACATTAACACTTTTTTTGTTTCGATCGATCTAAACTCCATTCCTTCAAGCGGCTCGGAACAAACTATAATGAGATCATCAATTTGATGACTTCTTAACCGATAATAGTCAGGATAACTATCGTACTGACAGTAAAGATAAATATTTTCTCCATCGGACAAACCAATATTTAAAGCCTGAATTATTTTTGTGTTTTTATTCAATATTTCTACGGTTCTAAGTAATGATTCATTCGGAGAATATACCGCTAAAAATTTTTTTAACAGGGACCAGATCTTTTGCGCACCGATCGTGCCTTCCAAAGGGTAGGGGAGAGCGACGCCTTTTAAAAGACCGTTAAATACAAACGCATAATTTTTGTAAACATATGGCTGATTATATTCAAGTATACCTTTGTGCTGCGGGAATGATGCGCTTCTCGCGTGGGCAACTACTTGATGTGTCTCAGGAATATCGGAAAATATTTCAGTCGATTCCCACATCGGTTTAATAGATGTTTTTGTTTGCCATTTTCCATGGTTCAAATAGCTCGCTCCACAACCGTCTCCCTGGGAGTCGCCATCGTATGATTTGCTTCCCTTAGACATTTTGGCAAATTTATCAAGTAATGGTTTTGGGTCAAATTTATTTTCGGATTTGGCGAGTAAAAAACGGCACATATTATTTCAATGTTTTCTTAAGCACTTTTATAACTTCATCAACATGTTTTTTTTCGACGATAAAAGGTGGCAGAAAACGCACGACATCATCACCTGCTGGAATAGTAAGAATACGATTTTTTTGCAGTTCTTTTAATAACGTATTTCTATCTTTCACGGCAAGCCCGATCATCAGTCCTTCCCCTCGAACTTCAACAACTTGATCTGATCGAATTGTTTTTAATTGATCTATAAAATATTTACCGATTTCTTTTACATGGTTTAATGTTTTTACATTTAAAAATTCCAGCGTCGCGATAATTCCAGAAGAAGCCAAGGGATTACCTCCAAATGTGGATGTATGGATTTGTTTTGGTATTTTTGCCGCAATTTTTTTTGAAATCAGAGTAGCTCCGACTGGAATTCCCCCGGCAAGTCCTTTTCCCAAGCAAACTATGTCGTAATCAATTTTGGATTTATGTGACGCTAAAAATGTGCCTGTTCTTCCACAACCCGTTTGGATTTCATCGAGAATTAAAAGAATATTATGTTTATCACAGATTTTGCGAACTTTTTTAAGATAATCGGCAGGAGGTGTATAAATTCCACCCTCGCCTTGAATTGGTTCAACGATAAAAGCAGCCACATCTTTATCGATATTTTTTTCCAATGATGATATATCGCCATGTTCTATAAACTTAAAATCCCACAAAAGCGGAGCGAACATTTTTTTATATTTATCTCCATACGTTGCCGATAAAGCTCCCATCGTTTTCCCGTGATAACTATGAACTGCGGCAATAAAATTTTTCTTTCCAGTTGCCAAAACCGCAAATTTGAGTGCAGCTTCCACTGCCTCCGCACCTGAATTGGAAAAAAATATTTGTGACAATCCGCCGCCACATCTTTTAACGAGTTGAAATGCGCTTTCCGCGCGCATGTCATTTGTAAAACTTCCATGAAGTACCGTAAGCTTTTGCAATTGATCTGATAAAATTTTTGTGATCTTTGGATGAACATGGCCAAAAATATTCACTCCATAATTACTCATTAGGTCTAGGTATTTATTTCCTTTTTCATCATATAAATACATGCCTTCACCGCGAACCAGATTAAGCCCTCGGTTTACATAAGTATTGACGACAAATTGTTGTTGCAAAAATAAATAGTTTTTCATAGGATGTGTCATTTCGAACGAAGTGAGAAATCCAGCGTCAGCGTTATTAACGTCCCGACTAAAGTCGGGACTAGATTTCTCGCTAGGGCTCGAAATGACATTTTCAACTGATAATAGTCCCATTTCCTTTTAATACATTTTCGATCGGATTTTTTATCCTTCCATCTCCAAAATATACTTTCCTTACGCCGAGTTCAAAAGCTTTCTTAACTCCAAGTAATTTTTTCTTCATTCTCCCTTGCGCAAATTTCATAAACTCGTCAAGTCTATCTTTTTTAATTTCATGAATAACACTTTTTTTATCATGAAAATCTTTGAGTAATCCGGGGGCTTCAAACAAATAAACAATTTCCTTCACTCTCAAACTTCCGGCCATGACGGCGGTAGCCCAGTCATTATCGGTGTTAACAATTTCTGATTCGTGGCTGATTGCCGGCGCGGAAATAACCGGAACATAGCCGTTGCCAACCATTAACTCAATCAACCGATCGTTTATCTTTTCGACACGTCCAGTAAGATTTCCTTTTAATAATTTAACTTTCCCATTTTCCTTCACAAAAATATCTCCTTTTTTCTTAGCTTGCCATAAACGACCGTCAACACCGCTTAATCCAACTGCATTAACTCCCAAAGACAGTAATTTCGCAACGATGGTTTTATTTATCAATCCGGAATATGCCATAAGAAAAACTTCAATTGCCGCCGCATCCGTGAGCACACTGCTTATTCCTGTCGGCGAAACTACTGTTTTTGTGGGAATACCAAGTTTTGAAGCGAGTTCATCGCGTTTTTCACTTGCACCATGGACAATGATTACTTGTTTTCCGGCTTGGACAAGTGAGTTAATATCCGCCGCTACATAATCCCAGTTGATATTTTTTCCACCGCCGACTTTGATAATTAACATAGTACAGTTCTCAAGTCATTTCGACCCGCCGTTTTAGGCGCGGGAGAAATCTAGTGAAACGCTTCGCTAGATTCTTCTCCCGATATTCATCGGGATCAGAATGACAACAAATAACCCATACAAATTATTAGCTTAACTGTTCAATCCGAGTGCTCAAATCCACATGCTGTATCGGTAACTTTTCTAAAGAATAATTTTCAAGAATTTCCATCAATATTGATTCCGGATTCTGGAGTCTCCCAATTCTGCCAATCTGTCTTTTAAAAATGACGGTGATTTCTTTTGCTTGATCTTTCGAGATATCGTAGTTTTTAAACTCTCGTAAATAATAATATATTAAATTCCAACCGCTCAAAGGCCCCAGAAGTAACTGATTTTTTGTGACGCCAAACCTACGTAAATCCATGGCTTCGTAAACGATTTTATTACTTAATACGGCTTTCTGATGTACTCCGGCAGTGTGCGTGCGATTGGTCACAGAAACCGGTTCATTATAAGGAACATGGTATTTTAATATCGAACCCATGAGCACATTTAACGGATAGCAAACTTCAAGGTTAAATTCCTCAATGAGTTGCCCATGGTCTTGGGACAGATTGAAAAGAAGCGCCGTGATCGAGGTGATACCCGACCTTTCTGCCATACCCCAAACTGAAGTATCGATATATGTAGCACCGTTTTCGATTGCAGTGATGGCATTGATTACTGACAAACCGCGATCGTTGTGGAAATGACACTCAAGATCTACATGTGGATATCGTTTTTTTAAAGCCCGCACTCGTTTTCGCACAAGCTCTGGGGTTGCGACCCCGACCGTGTCTGGCATACCAAAAGTATTTACATACTCCGCAACTTCATCATATATTTTATAGATATCACCGAGTTTTGTTCTGAAACAATCCTCGCCGCTGAATCGTAGATACAGATTCGGATTTTCTTTTCTTACCGATTTGATGACGCTCCTCACTCTTTGAATAATCTCGGTCATACCCAATCCATGACTATGATTTTGTGAATGGGAAGAGACGCCAATATATAGATTCAGTCCGTCAAAACCGGCTTCAAGTGCTTGTTGGATGTCGGCTGGATGACAACGGCAATGCGCAAGCAGGCTCACCTGCGGATTTTGTACTTTTGCATATTCTCTAAGTTGTATAAAATCTTCTCTTTCGCTATCGCTGACAACCGGTGAAAAAAACTCAATTTTTGTTACGCCAAGTTCGATGAGTCCCTTCAAAATCATCATTTTATCTTCCAAAGTAAATCGATAAGTATATGTGTCAAAAAGGAGAGGGGACTGTTGCCCGTCACGGAGTGTCGTGTCGATGATTCCTTTAAAATTGATAGGTGAGTATGCCATGCTATATTGGATGTAATCCGGGAAATTCTAATGCCATAGTTTCCGGAAAACCACACATGAGATTCATTGCCTGGACGGCCTGTCCGGCTGTACCTTTTACAAGATTATCGATTGCGCCGATGACCACTAAACGATTTGATCTTGAATCCAGTTCAAATCCGATGTCGCAATAATTTGTTCCTTGTAAAATTTTAGGTTCGGGATAGCGATACAATCCCTGTCGTTCTTTGACGATTCTGATGAATGGTTCTGCCCCATATTCCGCCCTGTATGCTTTCCAAATATCTTTTTCTGTCAGTCCTTTCTTTGGAGTTGTATGAATTGTTACCAATAATCCGCGAACCATATCCAAAGCAGTTGCAGAAATGGCAACATCTAGGAGATTGTCATCCTGCTTGCCCGCCGTAGCTTTAGCGAAGGAGGGAGTTAACTCCTGAACAATTTCCGCCGTATGACGATGACCGCTTGGCATATATGAACGCACCACCCCGGCGCGCTCGGGATGATGTGATGATAAACTCGGCTGCAAACCCGCCTGCGAACTGCTCATTTTGGCATCGATAATAATTCTGTTTTCAATAAGTTCGTGCTTGACTACGGGATAGAGCGATAAAATAGAAACAGTTGCTTCACATCCGCCACAAGAAACATAATCTGCTTTTGCAATTTCTTTTCTGTGAAGTTCGGCAATACCGTATACAAATTTTTTAAGTAGCTTTGGCTGAATATGTTTTTGTTTATACCAATCTTCAAAAACCGAT
>CAYNLS010000048.1:2682-7648 GCA_964398125.1 uncultured Gammaproteobacteria bacterium | reverse complement strand
ACCATTAAAGGGTGAAGTTGAGTTATCCGGCGCCAAAAATATTGCTCTAAAAGTACTCATTGCAGCCTTGCTTTTTGATAATAAAGTGGTTTTAAATCATATTCCTCGAATTGAGGATATCATCGAATTAACTCATTTATTGGAACAACTTGGTGTGGGAATTTCATTTAATGAAAACAATATCGAGATTGACCCAACAACTTTAAAAAGTAACACTGTCGATTTACTTCATGCCTCAAAAATACGAGCCTCATTTTTATTATTCGCACCGCTTCTTTATAAATTTGGAAAGGCTGTCATTCCCGATCCCGGGGGTTGTCGTATCGGTGCAAGATCTATCGATCGTGTGCTTGAAGGCATAAAATCTCTCGGAATAAATCTTGAATATGATTCAAATACCGGTTTTTACACTGCTGTCATGAATCAAAAACCAAGAGGATCATATACTTTTTCAAAATCATCACACACAGGCACAGAGCTTCTTATAATGATGTCGGTTTTTGGTGAAGGAAAAATCACTATAGAAAATGCCGCACAAGAACCAGAGATTGATGATCTAATCGGATTCTTGAACGAAGGAGGAGCAAAAATAAGTAGAAATGTTAAAACAATTACGATTGAAGGAGTGCAAAAACTCCATCAGGAAAAACCATATATCATCGCATCTGATCGTGTTGAAGCATTCACTTATGCTGTTGCCGGACTGGCAACTCGCGGTGATGTGACAATTTCATCTATATCCGAGCATTTTATCTCACCATTTATTGAAGTGCTTAAAAATGTCGGCGCCGGAGTTGAAAAATTGGCGGAAAACAAATGGCGTTTTTTTTATCAGCCATTAAAAGCAATAAATATTGAAACCTCTCCCCATCCTGGATTCCTCACTGATTGGCAACCTCTTTTTGCCGTGCTTATGACGCAAGCAACAGGTAAAAGCATTGTTCACGAACGAATATTTGAAAATAGATTCAGTTATGTCGAGGAAGTGAGACGACTGGGTGCAAAAATAGAGTTTGTTGATTATTCAGTTGAAAATCCAGGGGCACATTATTTTTTTAATTACGATCCAAATAAAAAATATCAGCAAACTATTCAAATTACTGGACCACAAACTTTGCACGGAGGTGTATTGACAATGTCTGATCTTAGAGCCGGCGCAACCCTTGCCGTTGCCGCACTTGTCGCAAATGGTGAAACATATCTTCGAGACATACATCATATGGAACGAGGTTATGAGAATTTTGAAAAGAAAATTCAGTCTCTTGGTGGGGAAATAAAAAAAGTCTAAACTACTGAGCCTGGTGCAAGTTGAGTATTTGCGCCGATAGATACACCCGGCATGATTGAGCAATTCACACCTAAAAATGCACCCTTAGCAACCATGGCACCTAGTTTCTTTTTTCCGGTTTCAATAAATTCTCCGTTTGGCAGTTTGAGTCTGATCTCTTTTTTATCAAGACGTAAATTTGCCATTGTCGTGCCCCAGCTTGGATTTACATTTGATTCAAGCACAGAATCACCTATAAAATTATGATGAAGTTGGCATTTCGGCCCAATATAACTTCGCGCCACCTCTGACCCAAAACCGATGACACTCTCTTCCTCGATCATTGATTGTCGAACTAAAGTATGATTTCCAATTCTCACAGAGCGCCCGATATAACAAGGACCTTTTATCACAGCGTAGGCGTCAATATGTGCATATTCATCTATAAAAACATCACCTTCAACAAAAGCATGCGGTGAAACGTACGCAGTCGTGGCTCGGTGTTTTTTGGAACGATGCTTTAAGAAAAGCTCCATCATATCAAGTACATCGAATGAATATTTCAGTTTTTGCCAATAAGAATCATAAGTCATAAGATCAACATCATGAGATTTCATATAGGTAGTGAGAGCTCGTTCATATTGATCATCGTTATGAGAAGATGTGCCGGATATTGTTGACAAAAGTTCATTAGGATCTGCAAAATAATGCAAAACAAGATTGATATATTCGCTCGGTTCAGCTCCTTTCATGGGCTTTTCGACAATTCCTCGAGGTCTGCCACTCACGATCTCAAGATAACCCATGGGCAAATTTTTCTCTACTTTCATTCCGGTTATAAAAGCCTCGGAAGATAAAGTTTTTTGATAAATGCGCTTATAAAATATCGGATCAATATAATCTACCGCATTCATGATCAGGATCGGTCGTGAATCAATCTCGTTTCTTATACCCATGAGACCATCGGCCATGCCAAGGGGTTCATTTTGAATTTTTGTCTGAATTGTGATGTTGAAAGGCTGATATGTCGAAAGCCAACTTTCGTTTTCACTGTTTGTGACCACGATTGCATCACGAAAACCACTTTGTTCAACTGCCTCAATCACGTGCTGGAGGAGAGGCTTACCCAAGAATGGAATAAGAGTTTTATTGAGGACAAATGGGCGAAAAGACTTACCAGAGCCGCCTGCAAGGATCACCACAAGTGGTTTATTCATAAGGTATTTAGTAAAATATTATAACATTACAGGTTTTAGTATATAATTACAACACAGTTTATGAAAAAAATCACTGTGATAGGTGGAGGTACGGGATCGTACGTTGTGCTTACCGCTTTGAAAACCCTATCTTACGATCTTGCCGCGATCGTCACTATGATGGACTCAGGTGGGTCTACGGGACGGCTGCGTGATCAACTGGGAGTATTACCACCTGGAGATTTGAGACAATGCCTTGTCGCACTTTCTGAGGCTCCGGAACTCTGGAGAAAACTGTTTTTATACCGTTTTGAGAACGGCGATTTGAAAGGGCATAATTTCGGCAACCTTTTTTTATCGGCACTTGAAAAGGTAAGTGAAGATTACAATACGGTTCTTGATACAGTGGCATATGTTCTTAAAACAAAAGGAAAGGTCATACCGGTGACTTTTGATAAAACACATCTGTGTGTGCAGTATGAAAACGGCACTGTGATAAAAGGCGAAGGAAACATCGATGAAAACAATCCTGAGATAAGTCCAATTGTACGAGCTTATCTTGAGCCAACTGCAAAACCCAATGAAGAGGCGATAAAACGCATTCATGAATCGGATTTTCTCATCATCGGTCCGGGTGATCTTTATACGAGCATCATCCCGATACTTGTAGTTGACGGCATACAGCACGCAATAATTAACAGCAATGCAAAAATCATCTTTTTTATGAATCTGATGACAAAGACAGGTCAGACAACAAATTTCAAAGCACAAGATTTTTTGATAGATCTTAGTAAATATTTAGGGAAAGAACCGGATTATGTCATCGTGAACAACGGAGAAATTCCTAAATCAATTTTGGATTGGTATGCCTCACATCATGAATCGGTGGTCGAAAATAATCTCGACACAAAATTTTTTAGAGGTACTATACTGAAAGAAGATCTCATCAATCGGAATCATATTACAAAGAGTTCGGCCGATGCTTTAACCAGAAGTATTTTACGACATGATTCAAAAAAATTGACTGAGGTTCTTTCGACAATATTTTAAAATATGACAAAACATTTTCAAGCCATCAGGCATGCTTGGCATGGTATTGTTTGGGGACTAAAGACTCAACCAAATTATAGAGTTCACGTACTTTTTTCGCTTATCGCTCTTGCTGCCGGATTATATCTGAATATTTCCTATGAAGAATGGCTGACGGTCATAGTCATGATGTTTTTAGGTTTTGTCATCGAAGCTGTAAACACTGCAATTGAAAAATTGGGAGACGCTATTAACACGGATTATAACGAACATATCAAACTTGCTAAAGATTCGAGTGCCGGCGCGATGCTGATTTTTTCATGCGGCGCTGTGATTATTGCCGCAATTATTTTTCTACCGAAGATATTTTAGTTTTTACGAAAAATTATGGCACTTTATCTTTTTATAACTTTGATTTCCATAGCTGTACACTTCTTACTGATTGTGCCTTTCATAGACTTTCTTTATGAAATGAAGTTCCAACGGGCCAAACAACAGACAAAAGATGCATTTGATAAACCAATGCCGATTTTTGATAAGTTTAATCAGCATAAATCGGGTACGCCGGTCGGGGGTGGAATTCTTATTGTGAGTATCACGTCTATTCTTTCACTTTTTTTCTTGAGTGGTTTCTATTTTTTTAAGTTGGATGTGCATACAAATTATCCTTCAGTGGTGATGGAAATGGCAATTTTAATGTTTACGTACATAAGCTTTGCTTTCTTGGGAATATATGATGATTTAAGTAAAATTTTCAACTGGGATAGAAAATTATTTTTCGGTCTGCGGTTAAGGGTCAAATTAATCCTTGAAATTGTGCTTGCGTTTATAATCGCATCCGGATTATATTTCGGTCTTAAGATTTCCATAATTCATGTTCCGTTTTTTGGTGTTTTTGAACTCTCATTTTTTTATATATTTTTTGCAGCATTTGTAATTGTCGCTTTCGCAAACGCCGTAAACATTGCGGATGGACTTGATGGCTTGGCAAGCGGAGTGCTCATGATTGCTCTCATGAGTTTTTGGGCAGTCGCCCGTTCGATTATTGACGTTCCGATCTCAATTTTCTTGGGAGTTTGGATTGGTGGACTTATCGCTTTTCTATATTTCAATATATATCCGGCCCGTATCTTTTTGGGAGACACCGGCTCGCTATCTTTTGGTGCTACTTTCGCAGTCATAGGTTTGATCCTGGGAAAAGCATTGGCTTTACCGATAGTCGGCGGCATATTTTTCCTTGAAATCACAAGTTCATTAATACAACTTCTTAGTCGTAAATATCGTAAGAAAAAGTTTTTTAAAGTCGCTCCATTTCACTTACTTCTTCAATATATGGGTTGGGAGGAGCCAAAAATTGTGATGCGTTTTTGGGTCACTTCAATAATTTTCGCTTTAATCGGGCTTATGATGGCATTCTTAAAATAAATGTTTGCATGGGAAGAAAAAGAATATTAGAATGATTTTATGAGTCAAT
>CAYNLS010000048.1:231-2672 GCA_964398125.1 uncultured Gammaproteobacteria bacterium | reverse complement strand
AGTCAATCAAAGATTGCGATTCTTGTTGTTGTGCTTTTAGTTCTGGTGGCTTCGGTCGGATATTTGACTTACTTGATACAAAATGGCGATGATCCACTCACCCTATTTAATCTTCGTGCTGCAGATGAAGAGAATCTTGAAGAAGACCCGCTTATTGTCCAGGCGTTGTCCGGTACACCTACACCAACAGTGAGCTTTACAAGTACAAGTCCGACCGCCACACCAAGCGCGTCTTTGATCACTCCATCAGTTTCTCCAACTCCTACCGTGGAGGCCGTGATGACTATCACACCGACTCCGACACAGATTACAGAGCTTCCGGTAAGTGGTATCACCGATTATCTTAATGCTTCCATATTAGGAGGAGTTGTGCTGATACTTCTTGCATTCGTACTTTAAAGAAGTCTATTCATGGCCTGTGCCATCGCAAAAAAAGAAGA
Source organism: uncultured Gammaproteobacteria bacterium (assembly GCA_964398125.1). Taxonomy (GTDB): domain Bacteria; phylum Patescibacteriota; class Microgenomatia; order UBA1406; family GWC2-37-13; genus CAYNLS01. Next base: position 2,232 of record CAYNLS010000048.1, on the reverse strand, counting down.
AGCTTTTAGAGAAGCCGTACCGACAAGAAATCCGTCAATCTCATGCGATTCCAAATATTGCGTGATATTATACTGATCGGCACTTCCACCGTATAGATAAGTCTTATTATGGTCAATATTTAAAGCTTTTTTTACAGCTAAAACATCCTGCAGATCAGCATTTTGTCCGCTTCCGATTGCTTCAACCGGTTCATAAGCAATTATTTCAGCCTCATGCAATGCATCTTTAGTGCCGCGAATACATAAGATTGGTGTAACGTCATTTTTTTTACAGATACTGATTTGATCGTGAATATACGTTTCGCTTATATTGTGATGAGCTCGTTGTTCACTGTGACCGATGATTGCATACTTTGCAAAATCCTTGACGGCCGCGATTGTCACTTCTCCTGTAAATTTTCCATTTTCAAAAGTTGATATGTTTTGAACACCAATTTGTATGAACGGATATTCACGAAACGCATCTTGAACTATGGGTAAAAAAGGAAATGGAGGACAAATAATGACGGTAAAAACTTTTTTTTGTAGATTCTCAATAAGAGATTTATCCTCGTGTAAAAACCTTACGAATTCGGTAAGCCACGTACGAGTTGTGGCCAAAGTCATCTGTGCTTTCCAGTTTGCGATAAGAAGTTTCATTAGATAGAATGATAACTCATCATATGGATGTTTTCAAGAATATACCCTCCGATTCGGAGGGTTTAAATGAAAAACAGTGCGACGCGGTCAAGATCACGACCGGTCCTTCAGTCATTTTGGCCGGTGCCGGATCGGGTAAAACGCGGGTTCTAATACATAAAGTGCTTCATCTTATACAAGATAAAAAAGTAGATCCAAGATCAATTGTGATGATCACGTTTACAAATAAAGCAGCACGTGAAATGAAGGAGCGCATATTATTTGCGACAAATAATATGGTACAGCCCGCCCTCCGATTCGGAGGGCTCGGATACATCGGCACTTTTCATTCGTTTTGTTGTATGATTCTTAGACGTGACGGAGAAGAAATCGGCATTCCACACAGTTTTACGATTTATGATGACGATGACGCGGAAGCTCTTTTAAAGAAGATTTTAAAAAATGCTATTGAGGGAAAATCTACTCCTAGTTATTTTTCAAACCGCATTTCAGAAGCTAAGAATCAGCTTATCGATCCGCAACAATATCTGGAATTATTTTCCTATCATCGCGCGGCTCAAATCGCCGATGTTTATTTTAAATATCAAAGAGAACTTAAGAAAAATAGCGCCCTGGATTTTGACGACCTGATCATGAAGGTTGTTGAATTATTTACAAAAGTTCCAGAAGTTTTAGAAAAGTACCAGAATCGATATCGTTATCTTCTGGTTGACGAATTTCAGGATACAAATAATGCGCAGTATGTTTTTACCAGACTTCTTGCCAAAAAACATGCAAACATCACGGTGGTTGGTGATTTTTCCCAGAGTATTTATTCCTGGCGTGGCGCGGATATTCGCAATTTGGAAAAATTTACTGAAGATTTTCCCGAGGCAAAAGTAGTCGAACTTGAACAAAATTACCGATCGACACAAAACATTCTAAATTTTGCCTACGAAGTCATTTCCGAGAATCAGATGCATCCGATTCTTAAATTATTTACAAAAAATGACGATGGCGAAGAAATCATACTGCATGAATCAGAAAACGAAGAAGCTGAAGCGATGTATGTGAAACGTATGGTTCAGGAAATAGCGACGGAAAGTGATTATTCACAGATAGCAGTGCTTTATCGTACCAACGCGCAGTCGCGCATCATCGAAGAAGCATTTTTAAACGAGAGCATTCCATACACACTGATTGGCGGCACAAGATTTTATGAACGCCGTGAAATCAAAGACATACTTTCATATTTAAGGTTGCTTGTTCATCCGACTGACGAAATCGCGTTGGATCGAGTTAACAAAATCGGCAAGCAGCGTTTTGCAAAGTTCAAATCGTTTTATTTATCCTATCATGAATCAAAAAAATCCATCCCAACTG
>CAYNLS010000048.1:0-221 GCA_964398125.1 uncultured Gammaproteobacteria bacterium | reverse complement strand
TTTCCGAGAATCAGATGCATCCGATTCTTAAATTATTTACAAAAAATGACGACGGCGAAGAAATCATCTTGCATGAATCCGAAAACGAAGAGGCTGAAGCATTATATGTAAAGCGCATGATTCAGGAAATTGCGACCGAAAGTGACTATTCACAAATTGCCGTGCTATATCGCACAAACGCACAATCGCGCATCATCGAGGAAGCATTTTTAAATGAAAGC
>CAYNLS010000047.1:0-7849 GCA_964398125.1 uncultured Gammaproteobacteria bacterium | reverse complement strand
TGATAATGTAGGATTGAGCTATCTCACAGTTTCAAGACCGGCAAAAACTTTATCTGGTGGAGAATTGCAGCGCATAAGGCTCGCCTCACAAATAGGCACAGGGTTGACAGGTGTTTTGTACGTTTTAGATGAGCCGTCAATAGGACTACATCCGCGAGATGTTTCCGCACTTATTGCTTCACTTCATCGCCTGAAGGATCTCGGCAATACGTTAATAGTCGTTGAACACGATCAGGAAACTATAGAATCAGCAGATTATCTTATCGAACTTGGGCCAATGGCCGGGCACGATGGAGGGAAGGTCATTTTTTCAGGCACACTTGATGAAATCAAAAAGGATAATAAATCATTGACAGGTAAATATCTTTCAAAAAAGACGACTATTGAAAAGACTGAACGCAACCTTGTGACAAACAAAGGAGCAATCATGCTTCATGAGGCCAAACAATTTAACTTGAAAAATATTACTGTAAAAATTCCGCTTAATAATCTTGTCGTGATCACCGGAGTTTCCGGATCGGGCAAATCAACTCTAGTCACGGAAACACTTTATCCGGCTCTTAAAATGCACTTAAATAATCAGTGGAATGAATCAATCGGTGAATATAACAGAATTGAGGGATTCCATGACCTTGACCGCGTGTATCTTGTAGACCAGTCACCAATCGGACGTACGCCAAGATCCAATCCTGCGACATATGTGGGACTTTTTGATGAAATACGTGATATTTATGCTGGCACAGTTGAAGCCCGCGCCCGCGGTTACAAAAAGGGACGTTTTTCTTTCAATGTCAAAGGTGGTCGTTGTGAAAAATGCCAAGGAGCAGGTGTGATAAAGATCGAGATGCAATTTCTGTCAGATGTTTATGTGAAATGCGATGTCTGTGATGGTAAAAGATATAATCGTGAAACTTTGGAAGTAAAATATAAAGACAAAACAATTTACGACGTCTTGGGTTTGACTATTGATGACGCCGCTGATTTCTTTAAAAATCATCAGAAGATTTATTTAAAACTCACCTTTCTTCAAAAAGTTGGTCTTGGTTACATACAACTTGGACAACCGGCGCCGACATTTTCCGGCGGCGAAGCTCAACGCATAAAACTAGCCGATGAATTATCACGGGCAACTCGAGGACATACTTTATATATTCTTGATGAACCCACAACCGGTCTTCATTTTTATGATATCCAGAAATTATTGCATGCATTAAATGAGTTGGTCGATCAAGGAAACACCGTGATCGTCATCGAACACAATCTTGATGTCATAAAAAATGCGCAATATATTGTCGATCTTGGTCCAGATGGCGGAGACAATGGTGGAGAGATAATTTATCAAGGTGATATATCGGGAATCATGAAAGAAAAAAAGTCTTATACTGCACAATATCTGGAAAAAGTTATGTAGATATACATATTGATTTTTAGTTCTTCACAGTTTATTATAATCGGTATGGCATTAAATAGAAATGATATTCAAATACTGAAAGAGGTTTTTCAACCATACTTTGATCGTATAGATGAGCGCTTTGAACAAATTGATAAGCGATTCGAGCAGGTGGATAAACGATTTGTAGATTTAGAAGATAGAATGAACAAAAGATTTGAAGATTTGGAGAATAATCTAGTCCGACAATTTGTTGCCGAAATATATAATCTTTATACTCCACGAGATGAGTTTAAGCTTTTGGAAAAAAGGGTCACAACTATGGAAGATAAACTTCATCGTCAATCTTCATAATGTTCTTATTTTAGAATCTATTTTAAACACTTCGGTATAATATACGAAATGAAAAGGCTTGTAATCAAAGTAAGTAAAGCGAGTCTAAAAAATATTCCGACAATGACCGGCGTCTATATTTTTAGCTCAAAAGGTCAACCGATCTATATCGGAAAATCAATCAATCTTAAAGCCCGACTTATTTCTCATTTTGAATCAGCTAAAGTCGATCCTAAGGCTTCCGGTTATGTAGATGGGGCGGACGTTATAAGTTACTACCTCACCGATTCTGAATTCAAGGCTCTTATTCTTGAGTCCGAATTGATACAGAAGCACATGCCCAAATACAATGTACGGTGGCGTGATGACAAAAGTTATCTGTATATAAAAGTAAATATTAAAGATAAATATCCAAAGTTTTTTATCACGAGACGTGAGAAACAAAAAGATGCTTTGTATTTTGGACCCTTTCAATCGGTTAGCGTCGCTACAACAATTTTAAGAGAGATAAGAAAGGTTTTTCCCTTTTGTACACAAAAAAAGATCACAAAACAAAGATGTTTCTATTCAAAAATCAGACTTTGCAATCCTTGTCCAAACGAGATTGAAAAAATAACAAGCCCAAAACTAAAAAAGGAACAGCAAAGAATATATCGCAAGCAAATAAGACAAGCAATTCAAGTTTTAAAAGGAAATATTGAAAAGGTTACCAAGGAGCTATACAAGCAAATAGATATTTTGACAAAAGAAAAAAAGTTTGAAGAGGCAATAATTTATCGAAACCGATTATTCAGACTGCAAATCCTTGTTGCAAATGAACGTTTTGATACCGATCAACCCGAATACTTTAATTTGTCCGAAAAATTACTTGAAAGTTTAAAAGTACTACTTTCCAGGTATTTTGCAAATCTAACGGAACTCAGGAGAATCGAATGTTTTGATATCAGTAACTTAAGTTTTGAAAATGCAACCGGTTCGATGGTAGTTTTTACGAATGGTTTAAGTGATAAAAAGGAGTACAAACGATTTAAGATAAAAAATGATAAAGCCCAGTCGGATTTTGAGATGATTGAGGAAGTGATAAGTAGACGATTAAAAAATAAAGCCTGGAGTGAAGCTGATTTGATGGTAATCGATGGTGGAAAACCTCAAGTAAGAACTGCAATGAAAGTCTTGGTCGAACAAAAAATAAATATCCCAATAATTGGTATTGCCAAGCGTCCGGACAGATTAATCATTGGTAAAGATGCCTTAATTACGGTAAGACCTAGAATTGATCACCCGGGCTTCAGACTTGTTCAGGCTCTCCGCGATGAATCGCACAGATTTGCAAAGTCTTACCACATTTATCTAAGGCAGAAAAAAATGTTATAATGTGATTTCTTATGAAAATTGTGTTACTGATAGTCAACTTAATACTTTCAATAGCCATAGTCGCCTTAATTTTACTTCAAGGAAAAGGAGCCGGCTTGGGAAGCGCTTGGGGTGGCGGGGGAGAATTTTACCAAACGCGACGCGGTGTAGAAAAAATTACGATGAGATTGACATATATATTGATTTTTGTCTTCTTTCTCGTCTCTCTCGCAAATTTTTTTATACAATAAATTAATGCAGTTTCAAACTAAGGGATTGCGTTACGGGTATTGGGTATTTGTCGCATTCCTTAAAAAAAATATTCAGGCTATACTTTTGAGCTTTTTACTCAGTTTACTTGGGATCATTGCTTTAGTGTCTTTTTCTCCATATATTCTTAAATTTTTTACTACAAAACAGATCACGATTGGAATATCAGGAACCTATACCCCAGACACACTTCCAAACGAAGTAGTATCAAAATTTTCAAACGGTTTACTTTATATAAATGATAAAGGGGAGATGATACCGCTTCTTGTCGATTCATGGGAACCTATAGACGGAGGTCGCGAGTACAGATTTCATCTTAAAAAAGATCTGACCTGGAACGATGGCACACCCCTGAAAGCAAAAGATATCAACTTTTCGTTTAAAGACATCAAAACCGAGGCGCCGCATGATTATTTATTGGTATTTAAACTACCTAAACCACTCCCGATTTTCCCCACCTTTTTGACAAAACCGATCACCCGTTACCCACTCATAGGTATCGCTGGAGTTTATCGGGTTGAGAATGTGAGGGTACGCGCCGGTATCGTGCAAGAAATACATCTTACGCCAAATCAGGACGATCAGCCAAGGCTTGTTTATAAATTTTATGATACTGATACCAAACTTATTGATGCTTATAAACTTGGAGAAATCACCGAAATGACAACAAACAAAAAAAATGTGGTAGATCAATTCAAAGAATGGAACAACACAACTATCGAGCAAAACGTAGACTACACTCGTATAATGGCACTTTTTTTCAATCTTGAGAATCCGGCATTCAAAGACAATAAAGATTTACGTCATGCAATAGCTCAGTCAATAAACAACAAGTCCTTTTCCGAACTTGGTGAGCAAGCTTATAGTCCTATTCCTCCCACTTCCTGGGCTTATGAACCTGAAACAAAAAAATTCATTTATGGTCCGAATGTTTCCGGAAAGATCATCAATAAATATAGTGAATCAACGGGATCCGCAAAGCTTAGAATCAGTACCTATTATGATCAGCTGACACTTGCGGACAATATAAAGGATGATCTGGATAGTGTAGGTTTATCAACTCAAGTTGAAGTACTAACGGGGAATTTACCACTGGATTTTGATATGTTCTTGGCGCAGCTGATACTTACAAAAGATCCTGACCAATACTTTTTTTGGCATTCGACACAACTAGCTGGAAATATTACTCGTTATGTGAATGTTCGTGTTGATAAACTCCTGGAAGACGGAAGAAACACTTTTACTATCGGTAATCGTAAGGCTTTTTATTCCGATTTTCAAAAAATAATCGTTGAGGATATGCCTGCATTCTTTTTGTATCATCCATATATTTATACTATTAAGAGAAAGTAGTAGATTATGCAGGAGTTTGATATAATCATTTGTCTAATAACTAGATGCTAAAAGCTAATAACTAATTATAGCCGGGGTGGCGCCCGCCTGCAACGCTATGCTAGAATTCTTTATCGTAGCATTGCGGGCAGGGAACTGGCAGACGAATAAGGAACGTTTATAATTAAGAGTACTTTTCAAATAGATATAGCCGGGGTGGCGAAACTGGCAGACGCGCACGCTTCAGGAGCGTGTGGAGCAATCCATGGAGGTTCAAGTCCTCTCCCCGGCACATAGTGAACTTTACCTATCTACATAATTATCAAACCTTTTAAGAGTTTAGAATTTTGTGTACTATTAAATAGTGATCTTTATTTCTGATCAGATTATTGAAATGAAAAAAACAATTTCAATTTTACTGTTATTTACCCTTTTCGCGAACTTTTTGTATCTATTTATTTTGCCTTCAAAAGTTTTTGCTGTAACTTCTACACATGACTTGACAGATAGTGATAACTGGAATTACAAATTTATTGGCCCTGACGACACATCATGGCTAGGTTTCGGTGGAATGATAGCATCTGACGTTAATTATGATGGTGAAAATGATCTCATTATCCATGCTACACTAGCTAATAAAACGTATATTATTTACTCCACCTTGCTTGCAACGTTTGATAAGGGAAGCGAGATAGATTTGTCTGATGCTTCAAAATATAATATCAGGTTTGACAGTGGAAATAATGATACTTACGGATTTTCACAAATTGGCTCCGGGGACGTTAATTCGAACGGGAAAGATGACTTAATCATTGTAAATGATGAAGTTACTGTTGGTGGTGTAGCAGCGAGTGGTGCTTATTATGTAGTATATGACTCAATTTTAGATAATTATTCAGGTACCGGTAACATCGTTACACTATCCACCAGTTCTAACTATAGCTTACGATTCTACGGTGGAAACACTTCCGCTACAGGTCGTGGTACGGTTCCAGAAGTTTATGATATTAACGGTAATGGTTCTAACGATCTGATAATTAACTCCCTAGAAGCGGGAAGTTCCAATGGGCAAACCCATATTATCTATGACTCAATTCTAGCTACTTTTACAGGAACTGGAAATGATATCAATCTATCAACTTCCTCTAACTGGAACATTAGAATTGATGGAGCATGTTATGGGCTTGGCTCAAGTGTATCTGCTGGTGATATTACTGCCAGCACTTATCTGGATATCTTTATAAGCAGCTGGTGCGGGAATGATAACTTCTATTTTAGCGGATCACTTCTTTCAGGATTATCTGGTACGGGTAATGTCTTGAGTACATCCGATTCGAATGATTACACAGCAAAAATTACCGACGGAAACTACACCGACACTGTACGTGTAGATGATTTAGATGGAGATGGAGATTTGGAGATAATGTTTACGGTAAGCGCTGATAGTTCTTTTATGTATATACTTCCTGAAACAGTTTTTTCGGGATTACCCGGTACTGGGAACACAGTAAGCGCAACAAGTAGCTCAAATTATGTACTTAGTATCGTTCCACAAACAGGAATTGAATTTGGTTATATTACAACATCCATACTTGCAGAAAATTTCTTTGGTCTAGGTCGCAATTCCCTTGTAGTTATGCAAAAGAATAGTAGTTTTGGTTCCGGAAAAGGATCAATACACATTATAGATTATCCAATCTTTTCTGGTTTACTCTCGAGTTCTGGAAACGAACTGGATATGAATTCAACGGACGATTATTCATTACGATTTGATGGTCCCGCTGCCACTGAGATTCAAAATACTGGTTATGTATATAAAGATCTAAGCGGTGATGGCTTAGTTGACATAGTTTTTTCAGATTATACTGCCAATTTTAGTGCTGGGTTTGTTTATGTAGTACTCAACTTTCCCCACACCTTAACTGCAACAGCATCGACAAGTACAATAACAGGAACTATAACTGCTACAGATTCTGTGACCAATATTGATGGAGTAGAGTGGAGCAGCGATGATGATCCACTTGGCACATGGACCGCATGTACTGCCAGCGACGGATCCTTTAATTCAACAAGTGAAGATTATTCATGTTCTATAACAGGAACTGGAACATTTTACATTAGAGCTCAGGATACAAACGATGTTTATACTCCATCATCTAAATATGCGACTGCCACTGTCGGTTCATCTACTCCGACTCCTACATCAACCTCTTCTTCTTCAACAACAGATACTACATTTAGACCTGGTACTCCTCCGATTCCATTCTCCTCAGATCCAAATGCAACAGGAATGTATATCTCCTCCTCAGGTGGATATACCGGATCAACTAATATCCTTACACATATTGAATCACAAACCTTTAACTTCGATGCATTCCTCTATGCCGCTATCATTCAACCGCTTACACTCATTGAAAAACAGACTATTGATGGAAAAAAATATAGCAATGTAGAACTTGTCGGTGGTGATCAAGGAATATTTAAATTGATCTCTCAAGGAATAATATCCTGGCAAGTTGGTCCTCTCTTTGAAATCTGGTACAAAACTCATAGGCAATATGAAGATAAAGATCCGGCAATCATCATTCCCTCTCTTCAGACTAAACCATCAATCATATCTTTGTCCTATACCGACGGAGATCTGGATATCCCAGGTCAGCCAGGTAAAAGATACAATCCTAATACCTTCAAACTCGTCTACTCACCGGATGCTATAACCTGGTCAATACTCCCCAACTCTGTTGTTGATACCACAAATAAAACCGTCTCTGCCATTCATAAAATCGGTGGTTATTATATGATTGTGAGTACGACAGATAGCGCTTCATTCTCAACTTCAACTACTCAATCAAATACTCTGGGAGTAGAAGATTATAAAAAGGTTGAAACTACTGTAATGAAGGAACCTTCCCCAGCTATACAGGTTAAAGAAGCACTTACAAAACCATCACCGCAACCTGAAAAAAAGTCCTTCTTTGATACAGTCAAATTTTTCCTCTTTCCAAATTTATAGATTGGTAGAATAATTATATGTATCTACTAATGAGGTTTGAACAATTTAGTCAGTTTATTGTTTTCTCTCCTTTTTGAAATGAGAAATGGCAATAAAAAGATACGGGATTAGTGTTATAGTTCCACCCAAGCCCTATCCTCTTTAATTCTTACTATCAA
>CAYNLS010000046.1:0-7865 GCA_964398125.1 uncultured Gammaproteobacteria bacterium | reverse complement strand
CTAGTAGACTTTAATAGAATTAAACCGAGACTAAAACCCTATATCCTTTCGGAACAAATGCCTTTATTATGAAAAAAGATCTGCGTGTGTATTTAGAAGATATTATTGTGAGTTGTGATAGAATCGCACAATATATCCATAGCGAGACTCAAAAGCAGTTTAATGAAGATATTGAGCTACAAGATGCAGTTATTCGGAGGTTATTAATTATTGGTGAAGCAGTCAAAAGACTTCCAGAAGATTATCGTGAGAAACATCATAACATTGATTGGAGGAAAGCTACAGGTATGCGAGATGTATTGATTCACAACTACGATGATCTTGATATGAATAGAGTATGGATCACTATAACAGTGATTTTACCTCAATTCAAGAATCAAATAGAAAAACTAATGGAGATATAAAAAAATTCCGACAAAATAAACCAGAGTAAGTAGGGAGTCTTCAATTCCTACACCTTTTCTCGTTGCTTTTTTAGACTATTTTGATAAAATGAAGGATTATGATGAAACAAACCAATATTAAGGAAATCGAAAAGCTTTTCGAACTTGGCGCTCATCTTGGCCATAAGAAAAGTAGACTTCACCCACGAGCCCGTAAAAATGTATACACAATAGTAAACGGCACATCTGTAATTGATCTTACAAAAACAGTTGATCAGCTTGATATTGCTAAAAAATATTTAGTTGAGGCCGCAAAAAATGGTAAAACCATACTTGTTGTTGGCACAAAAAAAGTAGTCAGTGCATTTTTGAAAAAATATTGCGTTGAAAACAAAGTTCCTTTTATCACAAGTAAATGGCTTCCAGGACTTTTGACCAACTTTGAATCACTCATAAACAATGTCAAAAAACTTAAACAGTTGAAAAATGATCGCGATACTGGAGCTTGGGATGCCTTGGTAAAACATGAAAGAACCAAACTTTCTAAAGAAATTGCAAAGCTTGAAAAATTATACGCTGGTCTTGAAAGTACTTCAGCTCGACCAGACATGATGGTGATCGTCGATCCTAAGAAAGAAAAAAATGCTTTGAAAGAAGCAAAAGCTTATAAAATTCCGGTTGTTGCACTTGTAGATACAAATGCTGATCCAAATGAAATCGATTATCCGGTTGTTGCCAACGATGACACATCGCCTGTTGTTGAGTACATCATGAATCAACTTCTTGATGCTTACGCAAAAACTGAGAGAAAAGTAGTCAAAGTAGAGCCAAAGGTCGAGGCAAAGGTAAATTGATGATATTGATCATGTTAGATTACAACAAATTAAAACAACTTCGTTCAGAAACTGGCGTATCCTTTTCCTTATGCAAAAAAGCACTTGAAGAAACTAATAATGATATTGCTGCAGCGAAAAAGAAACTTACCGAATGGGGTGCCAAAAAGGCTTCAGAAAAAGCTTCAAAAGAAACTGGTGACGGGGCAATATTTTCATATGTACACCACAATAAAAAAGTTGCTTCACTGCTTGAGCTACAAAGTGAAACGGATTTTGTTTCCGGAAATGATGAATTTCAAAAACTAGGGCAAGAACTTGCCATGCAAGTTGCCTCAATCCCAAGTAAAACTGTTGAAGAATTACTTGATCAGGAATATATTCGTGAACCAGGAAGAAAAATCAATGATCTTGTCAAAGAAGCCATCCTGAAGTTTGGAGAAAATATAAAAATCGGAAGATTTATTCGCTGGGAACTAGAGTAAAATCTTATTTATGGATGATATTTTACAGAAATTCAAATCGCAGATCGAACTTACGGTAGAGCTCCTTGCTGAAGAATTAAAAGGCATACGTACTGGTCGAGCAAATACCGCAATGGTCGAAAATATGTCAATTCAGACCTATGGAGGATCAACTACACTTAAATTGCGAGAACTGGCAACAATCACTACAGAAGGGCCAATAACTATTGCGATCACGGCTTTTGATCCGTCGACAGTCAAAGATATTGAAAAAGCTATTCTCACATCACCGATTGGTATAAACCCACAAACCGAAGGACACAAAATTTTTCTACGAATTCCACCGATGTCTGAAGAACAGAGGAAAAAATATGTTAAACTGGTTTCTCAGCTTATTGAAGATTCTAAAAATACTATTCGCCATGAACGCGATGAAACACGTAAAGTGATAAAGCGCGGGTTTGATGAAAAAAGTATTTCTGAGGACGATAGATATCGCACAGAAAAAGAAATTGACACACTTACATCCTCAACAAGCACAAAGCTTCATGAGCTTAAAGAAAAAAAAGAGAAAGAAATAATGGAGGTATAAATTATGATTACATTTTTAATTTTTTTTGGGATTCTCATTGTTTTGGTTCTCATCCATGAATTTGGACATTTTATTGTGGCCAAAAAAAACGGCGTTCTGGTTGAAGAATTTGGATTCGGATTTCCACCAAGACTTTTTGGCAAAAAAATAGGCGAAACTTTATATACTTTTAATCTGATACCACTCGGTGGTTTTGTAAAACTATATGGTGAAGAATATCATGAGAAAAGAAAAGCAAAAAATAAAAACATTAAAGACGGTCGGGCATTTGTTGCCAAAAATCCTTTAATCAAGTCTTTCATTATCTTGGGCGGCGTGACAATGAATTTTGTACTTGGTTGGGTCCTTATTTCTGCTCTTTTAGTGTCTGGTGTACCTACACCTGATGGAATAAATGTCGTTGAAGTACAAAAAAATTCTCCGGCAGCAACTGTCGGCATTGAAAAGAAAGATGTATTGGTATCTATTACTGCAGGAGATAAAGTTACACCGCTCACAACTACATACGATCTTGTCAGTGCAAGTCAAGAAAATGCTGATAAGTCAGTCTTACTTACGGTTTCCAGAGGAGATAAAAAAATTGAATTCAATGTCACACCACGCAGTAATCCGCCAAAAGGCCAAGGAGCTCTGGGGATTGTGATCAATCAAATGGTCAAAACAAAATCATATCCATGGTATACCGCTCCCTTTTATGGACTTGGCGAAGCTTTTTCATTAACCAGAAGAATAATAATCGAGGTTGTCAAAATACCGGTGCAACTTTTGACGACGCAAAAAACCAATGTTGAATTCACGGGACCGATCGGCATAGCTCAAATAGTCGGAGAAGCACGCAAATTCGGATTTAAAGCTTTGCTGGAACTTGTTTGCATACTCTCGCTGAATCTTGCCGTTTTTAATATACTTCCTTTTCCCGCGCTTGACGGCGGTAGACTTGTATTTGTGGGTTACGAATGGCTGACCAAAAAAAGACCCAATGAACATTTTGAAAAATATATGAATCTCATCGGCATCATTCTCTTGCTTTCACTCAGTGTACTCGTTACTATTAATGACATAAGAAAGACTTGGGGTTAATAGCAAGTTTATGAAAAATAAACATATCACAATTTCAGGAGGTGTTGCTGTAGGTAAAAACACTCTACATAAAAATTTAAAGTCATACCTTGAGCCATACGGATTCAAATTCACATCAGGCGGTCAACTTCTTCGTGATTTTGCCAAAGAATATGTGCAGCCACTCGCGAGTCTAGCTCCTGACGAATTTCATCATAGACTCGATGAGCGCACCAAAAATTTACTTTCCAAAGGTCATTATGTGATTGAAGCTTGGCTTGCGGGATTTATGGCACGGGAAAGAGACGACACATTACGAATCTTACTTATTTGTTCCCATGATTCCGTGCGGGTAGATCGCGTGGTCAATCGAGACAAAGTGACTATAGAAAAAGCCAAAGCGTATATCAAAGACCGAGAAGAAACAAATTTCCGTGAATGGAAACGAATTTACGGTGATCATGATTTTTTTAATCCGAAATATTATCACCTTGTAATTGACACTTATTCAAAAGGACAACAGGAAACTGTAAATCTGGTTTTGCAAAGACTTGGATATAAAAAATCTTAAAAAAACTCCTAAGTAACCGCCTCACCAATCATGTTATAATTGTGTTCAAGTTGTATGAAATACTCTAAACTTTTTGGAAAAACTTCTAAAACTTTTTCTTCTGAAGATAAAATTTTATCGGCACGTTTATTAAACCAAGGAGGTTTCATTCGTGAATCCAGTGCCGGAAGATACTTCTTTTTACCGTTGGGCTGGAGAGTACAGCAAAAAATAATGAAAATTGTTAAAGAAGAAATGGATAAAGCCGGAGGACAAGAAATGGTTTCTCCCATTTTTCATCCACTTTCTCTGTGGCAGGAAACAAATCGTGATAAATCGGCTAAATATGAACTTACTTTACTAAAAGACAGAAGAGGAGCAGAATTTGTACCCGGAGGTACTGCCGAAGAAATGTTTGTCGATGTTGTCAGAAAATATCAGATGAGTTATAAGGATTTACCGTTTAATGTTTATCAATTTTCAAATAAATTCCGAGATGAATTAAGAGCACGAGGAGGATTATTAAGAGTACGAGAATTTATAATGAAAGATGCTTACTCATTTCATAAAGGTGAAGAAGATTTTAAAGTAGAGTATAAAAATATGTGGGATACCTACAAAAGAATATTTGATCGGCTGGGCTTGAAATCAATAGTTGTTGAATCAGATAATGGTTATATCGGTGGAGAATATTGTCATGAATTTATTGTTGAGGCAGAAGCCGGCGAAAGTAAATTTTTAACAACTGAAGATGGAAGTTACGCAGCTCATGAAGATGTTGCAAAATTCACTAAAGATAAGAAGAATCTAGATGAAGAACTTCAACCTTTAAAAGAAGTTGACGCTGTGCGTGGATCCACAATGGAGGATGGGGTAAAGCTTCATAAAATGCCCCTTTGGAAACAAATTAAAGATGTGCTATATGTTGATGAAAAGGGTCGATTTATTTTGGCAATTATTCGAGGTGATTATGATGTCAACGAAATAAAATTGAAACATGTAGTTGATTCGCTTGAACTACGACATGCAAATGGAGAAGAAATCCGTAAAAAGCTCAATTCAGAACCGGGTTTTATCTCTCCAATCGGTATTAAAGAAAATATAAACCAACCAACAATAACTGATGAGGTGACAAAAAGAATAGAACTAATAATTGTGGCTGATGATTCCCTAAGAACAATCAAAAACGCATATGGCGGTGCAAATAAAAAACATCGCGATATGTTAAATATGAATATTGATCGCGATTATAAACCTGATATTGAATCGGATATTGCTCTTGCTAAAGATGGTTACATAGCACCAAATGCTAAAGATAAACTCATTGAAAAAAAAGGAATTGAAGTAGGAAATATATTTCAGCTTGGATATCACTATTCAAGTCGTATGAAAGATGCAACATTCATGAGTAAAGATGGAAAACCGAAACAATATTATATGGGTTGCTATGGATTAGGAATTGGGAGAACAATGGCAACTTTGGTTGAAAAAAATAATGATGACAGAGGTATCATCTGGCCGATGCAAGTTGCACCATATCATGTACATCTCATCGGACTCGAACTGACAAATGAAGATATAAAAAAGAAAGCCTACAAAATTTATGAAGATTTGCAAAAAGACGGTATCGAGGTACTTTTTGATGAAAGAGAAGATATATCTGCTGGAGTAAAATTCGGTGACGCCGATCTCATCGGAATACCTGTAAGGCTTGTAGTTTCAAAAAGAACCGGCGACAAGATCGAATTTAAAAAAAGAAATGAAAATAATTCGGAGTTAGTTACTTTTGATGAAGTTGTGTCAAGAATTGATAAACTTCGTCATCCTGAGCTTTAGCGAAGGATCCCGTTATGAATTTCACGTACTACGTGTACATTGCTACAAATTTAAGAAATACTGTACTTTATATCGGGATAACAAATAATATTGAAAGACGCATGTACGAACATAAAAATGGTGTGGTTGATAGCTTTACTAAAAAGTATAATATCGGTAAGCTTGTTTATTCCCAAGAGTTTAATAATCCGAACGAAGCAATTGCTTATGAAAAAAAACTTAAAGGATGGAAACGTATTAGAAAGATAAATTTAATTAAGAATTTTAATCCTGAATTTAAGGATCTCATCGAGCTTTAACGGGATCCTTCGTCCGATAAATATCGGACTCAGGATGACACAATTTATGTCAAATAACACAATCGTCACGCATATTTCGCCTGATCAGGATGCAATAGCTTCCTCGTGGCTTATCAAAAGATATTTACCCAATTGGGAAAGCGCCGATCATGCTTTTGTGCCGGCCGGGGAAACTTTGAACAAAAAACCGGCGGACGAAAATCCACATATCATTCATGTTGACACCGGACTTGGTCGTTTCGATCATCATCAACTAAAAACCCGATCATCGGCAACAAAGCGGGTGTTTGATTATCTTGCTGAGGAAGGTCATATCAAGGAAAAAGATATACAGGCGATCGAACATATTGTCCAGTTTGTCACTGAGATCGATAACTTTGGTGAAGTGCATTTTCCCGATCCCACAAATGATCGCTATAGTTTTTGCTTGCATGAATTTGTTTATCCGCTTCGCGGGCAACTAACAAGCGATAAAGAACTTGTCAACATGGTTTTCCTGATTTTGGACAGTATTCTTTTTACTGTAAAAAATAACATCCATGCAAAAAAAGATATTGAAACCGGACTTGTAATGCAAACCGATTGGGGTAAAACTATTGTCATGGAAACCAAAAATGAGGGTGCAGTCAAATATGCACTCAAAGCCGGTTATGAAATGGTGGTACGAAGAGATCCCACGACTCATCACATTCGCATCAAAACCCAACCGGATAAAAAATATGATCTTACACTACTTCATAAAAAAATTCTTAGAGAGGACCCAAAGGCTACCTGGTTTTTACATATTTCAAAAAACATGCTTCTCAACGGTTCATCAAAAAAACCGGATTCCGTACCGTCTTCACTTACTCTCAAGGGCTTGATTGCAATACTAAAGTAAATGTAATACAATACCTTACAAATGAATGACTAATGTCTAATTACTCATGTCAAATAGTATTTATTAGTCATTCGTAATTAGTAATTGGTCATTATTTAAAAGGGAGGTGTAGTTCATGGTTGTCGTAACTAAAAAAAAGGGTGAATCTAAAGACAGTGCCTTCAAAAAATTTACAAGAATGTTTATTGACGAAGAGATCGTTGATGAAGTAAGAGACAGAATGTTTTATAAAAAACCATCACAAGTAGCTAAGGAAAAAGAGAAAGAAAGAAGAAAGAAAAAACGTCGCAATGTATATCACAAATAATTTATGATCAATATCTACGGCTCTTCAAGATATAAAATAAACAAAAAGTCATTAAAAAATTTTGCGCAATCGGTACTTGAACGCTATCAAATTGGCAAAATTGCTGTGGTAAATATCATGTTAGTTGGCAAACGCAAAATGACACAAATTGCCTCAACCTACAAAGGTGAAAACGTAGCTCTTCCGGTGCTTTCATTCTCATATTATCAGGACAAAAAAATCGCCGATAACATAGTCGGAGAAGTAGTCGTCTGTTATCCGCAGGCCGTATTACTTGCGGCTCAACGGGAAAAAAGAGTCGATGATATGTTCAAATTTCTTGTCGAACATGGTATACAAAATTTGTTTACAAAATAATGTACTACCTCACATATCGCCCACGGACTATTGGGGAGCTTGACAATTCAAAGGTCAAGGAAAAAATTGAAATAATACTCAAAAAAAAACAGATTCCTCATGCTTTACTTTTTGTCGGTACAAAAGGCATGGGTAAAACATCAACTGCAAGAATACTTGCCAAATCTTTAAACTGTCTTGACAATGCTTTTTCCGGAAAGGGGGACTCGATCGAACCTTGCAATCATTGTCATAATTGTTTAACAATTGATACCGGATCATCGCCGGATGTAGTAGAGCAGGACGCTGCTTCAAATCGAGGAATC
>CAYNLS010000045.1:291-8100 GCA_964398125.1 uncultured Gammaproteobacteria bacterium | reverse complement strand
GAATCTTTTTTAATTCCCATTTTTTTTTTTTTTTTTCCACAATCCTCTTTTCCATGTCTAAGGCTTCATCAGCTTGGCTTGTCATCGAAACAACTACCCCTCTTTTTTTTTTTATGCTTACATTGAGGACATTTTTCATATCATTCCCGTTTCAGAAAGACTTCCTATATAAAGTAATTTTTCTGCCGGTAGAATATCCACTTTACCCCCGATAATGAGTTCTACATCGCCAATGGTATTTTCCCTTTTAATAAAAATACCCGTTCTTCCTGTTTGGTTCTCTGCGGTGTACAGAGGTTGGGTCATGTAATATAAGAGTTTTTTAACCCGCTGATAAATGAGCTGGTCTTGAGCAGAAAGTTCTCCTTCACCAACAATGGTCACAATCCGCGATAGCCGCTCATACTGTTCAAGCATATCCCTGGCTTCAGTAACTACGGCATAATGCCTCTCACCGATAATATTCTTTCTAATCATAGTAGAAGATGAACGAAGTATGTCTATGGCAGGGTAGTGACCCCGTGATGCAATTTGTCTCGAAAGCACGACAACTGAGTCTACGTAGCGCATAATTCCCGTGACGCTTGGGTCAGTCAATTCATCAGCAGGAACATAAACCGTTTGAATTGACGTAACAGCTCCGTTGGTCGTGTTGGCCAGTTTATTTTCAAATTCGGCAATTTCAGTCTCAAGCGTTGCCTGATATCCCAGTTCCGATGGTATAGATTCAAGCAGAGCTGAAAGTTCGCTGCCTGCCTGAACAAAACGGAACACATTATCAACAAAGAAAAGTACGTCTTTTTTCTTCTCGTCCCTGAAATATGAAGCAAGCGCTGTTGCGGCTGATGCTATTCGAAATCGAACTGCAGCATTTTCGTTCATTTGTCCGAATACCAGTACCGTATTATTGAGGGTATTAGTTTTTTTCAAATGTTCCCATAATTCCTGTCCTTCCCGAATACGCTCACCGATACCTGCAAATACGGAAACATCATGACTGATATTGGTGATGTTTCGGAGAAGTTCGGTGAGCAAAACGGTCTTTCCCACGCCTGCTCCGCCGATGAAGGCAATTTTTCCTCCTTTTGCAAACGGTGTAAAGAAATCGATGAGTTTTATTCCCGTCTCAATAAGTTGATTTGACGTTTGCACTGTCCGGTATGAAGGGGGTGGTTGATAGATCGGAATTGTTTCTTTGTTTGCTATTGCCGGACCTCCGTCAAGAGGCTCTCCGAAGAGGTTTATGACTCTACCAAGAACAGCCTCATCTACCGGAATAGTGATCGGTCTCCCTGTTGAGATAAGCTGCATTCCACGGTATAACAATTCTTTTGAACTCAGAGATAAGCAGTAGAGGATGTTGTAAGCTCCATACGCATATACTTCCAGTTTGACCCGTTTATCCGTTTTTGCCGTAAGCAAGTCATGAACTTCCGGAATAGTGTTTGCTTCAAAGCTCACCTTGACTAATTGATCATGCACGGATTTGATTGTTCCTGAAAATAATTGTTGACTCATAGAATTGTTAATTGTTATTGGTCTTTTTTCGTAATCGTATTTTTCCAAAGATTTCAATAAGTTCTGAGTTAATAACAGAACGTCTTGCCCCTCGAAGAAGGGTAGAGGTCTCGGCAAGCAATGTATCCGCCCGTTCCTGGGCGGTATTCATAGCCACCAGTCTTGCTGCGGTCCGAGAAAGCTCAGTTTCAAGCATTACCCGCGAAAACAGGATATAACGTACCTGATCTTCAAAAAAGGTCATGATTGCGGGCAGCTCAGGCTCATAAATGTATTTAATTTCGCGCCTTGGGCTAATAGAGGCCTCAGGCGTGTGGGTTATATCAATATGATCGATTTTTTGAGAAAGCATATTAATAAATTTTGGATAATACACAATGATTCGTTCATAGGATATATATTTTTTTAAAAAGTACCGCATTTCAGTTGTGGTTGGACGATCGTGCTGAAAAATTTCAACTTCATAAGGTTTTGCTACATCAAGAGAACCTATATACTCTCTTCCTGTTTGTCCAATGATGAGGCGTGCGCCGTAGGTTTTACTGGTGAGTTCTTCAAATCGTTTTATTAAATCAATGTTGAGACTCCCGTAAAAATGATGATTTGACGATATGGCAACATGTAATGTTTTTGGGTAGGTTAACAGTCTACCGGGTTGATTACTAATGGCGCGTACTTTAGCAGAAAGTTTTATCGAGTGATACAGCTGGCTGATTTCTTCAAAGTATAAAGCATTTTGCTGGAAAGCTGATTTTAGCAGTTGAATCGTTCCAGCGCTAATCTCTCCGAAGGCGCCAGTGATGGTTTTGACTGTATTGATATCCTGATACCGGTTTCGTAGTGTTTGTATTATTGGCATACTTGATCTAAGACTGCTAAGTTTTTTTCGAGTTGTGCTATGAGATTATCAAATGTAAATTCATTCGTTATTTTTGATAGTTCGACAAATGGTTCTGCAGTTCCAAGAGCTTGCCGAATTTGTTTTTTATATCTCCTGACAAAATCAACATCGTGATTTTGAAAGAAGTTCGTAAAAATAAGGCTTAACATCAAAAGCTGTACCGGCTGTGGTATATATTCGAGCGGTTCTTGTTTCAGAAGTTCTACCGTGATTTCTCCTTGCTTCAGAATCGTTCTGGTTTTTTGCGTTAGTTCAGATCCAAATCGGCTGTAGCTTTCAGCATCATGATAATCAGATAGCAGAAGACGTATTTTATCAGCAAGACGATGGACCAGCGTCGTTTGCGTTTGCCTGCCAACACGCGTGACAGATCGATTAATATCTATAGCAGGATAGTAGCCTGCTGCAAATTGACTCGAAGAAAAAAGCAAGTGTCCGTCCGTACTGGCCATCAAATTGGTAGGTATAAGCGTTGTAAAATTCTCAAGATCAGTTTCAATAAGCGGCAGAAGCGTAATGGATACACTTCCCGTACTTTTTTGTGATGTAAAGTTTCCCGCCCGTTCAATAAGGTGTGCCTGTTCGTAGAATATATTACCGGGAAAGGACTCACGGCCAGGAACACGCTCAGAAAGCAGGGCAATCTCGCGGATTATTCGTGCGTGAACGCCCAAGTCATCTAAAATGAGAAGCACATCGATTCCCCGATCACGGAAGTATTCAGCTATCGAAAATGCCGTAATTGGGGTCATCATAACTACCGGAGAGCTTTCATTTGAAAGACCGGCAACGACTAATGAATAACTTTCTGCTCCGTTTTTCTCAAGATCTTCCGTAAACTGTTTCATATCAAGTACGGACTTACCAATGGCAGCGTAAATACATATCGTATGGGTCTTCTTCTGGCTTAAAATGGTATCAAGGAGCAGCGAAGTTTTTCCGCTTCGGGGTTCTCCAAAAATGAGCTGCCGTTGACCTTTGCCAATAGGAAGCAGGCTATCAATAATTGTTTTTCCGGTAATCAACTGTTGTGAAATTCTATTTCGCCGGCTTATACCGGGAGCTGATATCTCAAGTTCGAGAAGTTTACTCGTAGTTTCATTCAGCGTTGGCCACGGTTTTTTTCCATCGAGTGCATTTCCCAGTGGATCAATGGTTCGACCCACAAGAAAGTCTCCAACGGGAATTCTGATACCAAGAGAATCTAAAAAAAATTCATCTCCGGGTTTTGCTGTATAGTTATGAAGTAAAACAGCCTCAACCCAGTTTGTGCCCAAAGCCATCACAACCGCTTTATGTCCGTCTTTCGTAGTCAATATCTGGTGAATACGGGCAGACGGGAGTCCTTCCAAATGAATAAAATAATACTTACTTCTTATGACATACCCTACTTCTTTCATAGAATTAATTTTTACTGTATTATCAAGCAAATCTTATTTTTTACGGGTTCTTTCCCAGCAGAAGTTGAATCTGTTTTCGATGAAGGTTGAACTCTGAAGCAAAGCAATGTTCAAAATATCTCCCTTGCCAAGAGATTGCGCAGCCTCCAACCAAGGAAGGATCAATTCTTGTTTCAATAGAGAAACTTGATCCAATATACGATCGTATGACTTTCCCAAAATCCTCAATACTATCTGAGCTCAATGAGCAGGGGAGTGTGAGCATAATAACCGGTATGGCATTGATCAGCTTTTCAAGTTGTTCAAACCGTTTATAAAACGTTTGTTTGGTAAGACCCGGTAAGACTTGTTTTGTAAAGGTGGCCAATAATTGCTGTTCTATTGGCGAAAGAGTTTTTGAGCTTTCAAAATCAGTCAGGCTAACAGCATGTGATTTCTCACTCGATTGAAAAAAGAAATATTCACTCCACTGCCGAACTAATAATAGAAAACGTACTAAGGTTGCTTTTTCAACAGCCAATTTCAATAAGTAATCAGTAAATGGATCATTCATGGTTGTTACCTGTTGTTGTAAAAAAACCCGATTCTTTTGCTTTGGCCAGAGCCTTATACACTAAGTCTGCATGCTCTTTTGCCGATAATGTTGTAGCAAGGGTAATTGCAACCGCCTGTTCTACGATGTAGAGCATCTCTTCGTCAATAAAATCTTTTCGATTTTTTTCGTAGTTGCTAAGCTGCATTTCAATACTTTTCATCTGAGCCTGTATGTGTTTATTTAATTCTTCCTGGGTAGCTGTGGTAAATTCAAGCAAGGAAGTTTCGTGTTTTTTAGACATATGGTTAATGTTCTCTTCTGCATGCATCAAATACCTAGTGGATTTATCCTCAAGATCATGCTGAAGTTTCTTCAGTGTTTCCTGATACTGTTTTTGGAGAAGAATGACATTCTGGTCAAGGCGTAGCAAAATACGCTCAATATGGTTACTCAGTTCTTTTTGGTATTGTTCTTCAATTCGTCCGGTTGCTAATTTACTCTGGGCAACAGATTTTATTCCCTGAAGTTCGGCTGAAACGAGAATATCCTGGGCTTTAGTGATGGCTCGATGAATGAGTTTGGAATCAGTTCTGTTTTTTGACAGATCTGATTTGTCAACCCGATCTTTAAAAGCACTCATAACGTATGCTCCTGCAATGCTTAAAGATGAGATCAAAAAACCAATAAGAATGATAAAATAGTTATCCATTCTAGAAACGAACGATGGCAAGACTTAATATAACTGCCCCGATGGTTATTGCTGCAATCAACCCAACGTTGATAATAATCATAGCCTGAATTTGAGTTTTTGCCAAGGGATTTCTTCCAATTGCTTCAATTCCTCTGCTAATATTCTTGCCAAAGGCTGTGAAACTCACCAGTATTGCAACAAGGGCAATCAGACCTGCGATGAAATATCGAAAGAACCGGTCTGCACGCTCAGGAGTTTGGATGTTTTGGAAAATGGTTGATCCTATTTGATCCACAAGTTTCGTAACTGCTCCAGCCTGAAGCGGTCCAATGGGTCCAATATTTATTGCAATAAGTATAGATCCTTGAGTCATTGTTCTTCCTTCAACGGTGATTTTTTCTCCATTACTTTCTTCAGAAAAGTTTTCCAAGGCAATACCCAATATATACCCGCTTAAATCAGTTGCCTTTTGAGCCTTACCAGGAATTGTTGAAGAGGTAATCCGGTCGCCAACGACAATCGGTCCGTTTAATGTTGTGACGTTTACTCTGGCTTGGCCACTTGTCACAATAGTCGAACTTCCATCACTCTCAATCGGATGAAAAACAATGGTCGCATTATTTGCGAGGACTCCGATCATGGATTCATCGAATGGAGTTGAGGAGCGTACGAATTGATTGTCTTTATTTCGAGTAATAATATCACCACTGATACTTTCCTGATGGGAAAGAATTAGCTTTTGTGCGAAGGTAAATTCTTCTGCATTTACAAAGGAATTGGCTTGGTAAAAAAGAAAAACTACCAGTAAAACAAAAATATTAATTCTTATTATCCTTATAGGCAGCTTAAGCATAAAATAAGTATAGCATAGCTTAAGGCTCAGGTGAGAAAGAGGACGTGGCTGTTTGAGTTGCAAGATTTCCAAAAATCACCCGTTCAGGGTTCACAATTAAGTTACCATCGAGGACAAGATTACCTTTCATATAGACATTTCCTTCTGCATCGACGCTAAATATTCTCGTTGCAGGTAACCCTGATGCCAGTTCCAGCAATTGAATGTCATCACTCACTTTTTCAGTCTGCAGATACATTAAAGTTCCTGAGTTTATGTTTTCACCTGAAAAATAAAATGCTGATTCATAAGGGAGGGCCGGTTTGGTTCCTTCGAAAATAAAGTGACCGACACCATCTTTTGCATCGAAAGTAATACCTGCTTTCGTTAAACTAGAGAATTTCAATTCCGGAGCTTCTATGGAAAGTGTACCAGTGTTACCTATAATTTTTGGATATGGGGCAGTAAGGTTCAGATTTCCCTGTTGGTCGATGATAGGTATTGTAAGAAGATTAGCAGAAGTAGAAGCGTTCTGATTTAGGAAAGAACCTGTTGTATCAGATAGACTTTCATTTATCAATAAATTGTTACGAGTGCCATTTTTATCAGAAGCCACGAAAAAATAGATTGGCATACCAAAAAGCAATAATAATGAAGTAAGACCTAGTAAAGTAAAGAAAAGTGTTCTATTCTTAAATGAAGCATTAAAAGAATAACTGGTACCTTGATATCCTTTGATATTCTTAATGGTAGTGAAAGGATTAATTTGTAACCATCCTTCTTGAAGAGCGAAGCGTGAAAAGGTGCGGAGAGAAGAAAGAAGTCTATTAATTGACTTCAACGGTGTATTTTCTCTGGATAATGAATTTCTATAATCCTGTATAGTCTGACCTGTGAAATGTGACAGATCGAAGCTAAGACCATCTTTTTTTAGGATAAAAATATACCATGAAAAGAATTTACGAATATCAGCCAGATAGTTGTTAATCGAAGTGCGGGAAAAATTATTTAATTCCAGATATTTTTTGAATTCAGGTTCAATATTATACAGATTACATTCTTTTATCATAGATTAAAGCCTAGCAAATAAACAGCAATTTGTCAATGATAAAACCGGAAGAATATAAAAAATATATTATGTATTTCTTTATATTAATTAGTACTATGAAAAGTAAAATCTATAATTAATATTTTATCAAAAAAATCATTGAATATATAAATATATATCAATATATTTCCCGCACTACGTTTTAGGATCTTATATACTATATAATTAATCGTGAAATATACATCGATATATATCATAATATCTTATTTATACTTTTCACGAAATTTGTTATATTTTTTAACATTATTTTTTCTTTTCACAGGAATATTGATCAAAGTATTTCCTCAGTTTAAAAAATATATTATTTTATTTTTTATTTTTTTATCATCTAATAAATTTACCTTGTGAAAAGTCTTCTAAAAATATTTGAGCAAATATTTATAAATATTTTCGAATATCAGAGTTTTTCATATTTCATTAGATATATTTCTAGCTACTCAGCAGATTGAGTAAGAATAGTAATTAATCTTCTTCTCCATTTCTCTAGAATATTACTCCAAAAATATTTAGCCATTTCTTTTATTAGATAACCTATAGAAAATAGAATTGTTCTTCTAATATTCTCTTGAAAAAATAGGCCGTTAACCATATCCATCTTAGTTATGACGTATGGGTATAGCTCTTGCCTTTCAATTTACTGTTTTTCTTACTATTTTATACAGTCACTGAATTTTATTGATAGCTAAATTTTATACTAGTTGTCAGTACAACAAAAATTTAATTTATCAACAAAGTTATTTCACTGCTAATAAAGAGTTTTTGCACCTATATTTATTACAGGGTATCATGATTTTGTTTTATAGGTTATAAATCAGTCAATACAG
>CAYNLS010000045.1:0-281 GCA_964398125.1 uncultured Gammaproteobacteria bacterium | reverse complement strand
AATTATCTTCTTCGAGTAGTATGATAGAGGTAATGGAGCAATTTTCCCACGAGCTCATCAAGACATATAAGATTCCTCTTACCTTCGGACTTGTTGGGATTGTGTTACTTATCATTGGAATTGTTCTTTCATCAAGGCTAAATCCTTCTTCAGTAGTCAAAAACGGCATTGAGATTATTGATTCAAATTCACAAGCTACGGTTAGCGGAAGAATGACAAGCATACTCGTCGTTGATATCGAAGGAGCAATTGAGATACCCGGTGTTTATGAAATGGAGGAC
>CAYNLS010000044.1:596-8184 GCA_964398125.1 uncultured Gammaproteobacteria bacterium | reverse complement strand
AGTGAGTTCGTCAGCCAGCTCAAAAGCGCTCATAGATGGCATAAGTCGGAAATCCCCTGCTTGAATTTTCGTTTCAATACCTTTCTGCTTTACGATTAGATAAAACACCAAGCGATTGCGTATAAGTCCTTCACTTGAGAGTTTGTTTATGATTGTGTCTAAAGAATCGCCCGGATTTATAACAAAAATTTTTGGGGTTGTATCGGCTTTATTTACAGGCAATGTACCCTCACTATAAAAGAGATAAGCCCCAAGAGCAAGAACGAAAAGAATCGCAGTAACAATTATGAGTTTTTTCATGCTTGTATATCAAATATTGGAAAATTTTTTAAAGTTTGGACTGCTTCTTCAAGTTGATAACTGTTTCTAGCGTAAAGCTCGAGTATTGTCTCATGTAAAGTGACATTGTCACCTTTACGCTTCATCAATTTTAATCCGGCAGATTTTTCAGCAGGAGCACCCAAAATTTTGCTTATGGAATTTAAGTTAAAATTATTGACTCCACTAATTGTACCAGATTCGGATGCTTTTATCTCTTTTTTAAGGGAATTTAACTTGATTGTCTTGTAACTGACATCGGGATTTCCGTATTGTGCCTTGATGATTCTTCGGAATTGCTTCAGGGCATCTCCGCTTTTTAATATTTTTTGGGCCTGGACTTCCGCATCGACCTTCTCTCCTTTAGTTTTATAGCATATTGCCAATAATTTTGATGCAAGTCGTAACGCCCTCTTTTCGAGAGGGATTGGTCGATCAGGTGCCTGTTCAAGTATTTTCATGACGTCGATTGCCTCTAAAGCGGGACCGACACCACAACCTTCAGGTTCATTTGTTTGGTTTATATCAACAACAACTGTAATTCCAAATTTTTTGGCTATTTTTTCAAACTTACTTTTCACTTTTTGGGCATCTTTTTCATATTTTATTTTCATAGTTGGACCCAATGGAAGATCTAATACCAGATGATTGGTGCCTACAGCCACTTTTTTCGCCATGATAGAAACAATGATTTTGTCAAATGATTCAAATGCCAACGGTTCCTCAACTCTTATTATCACATCATCCGCAGGCGCAATACCTAAGTGTCCTCCCCATACAATACAGCCTCCAACATCGTGAACAATTTTTTTGATCTGTTCCGGTCTAAAATTTACTTTTGCCAATATTTCCATCACATCTGCAGTACCGGCCGGACTCGTGATCGCTCGTGATGATGTTTTTGGCATCAAAAACCCTGCCGCAGTCACAATGGGAACTATGATCATTGTTGTTCTTGTTCCAGCGACCCCGCCAATCGAATGCTTGTCAGCGACAATACCTTTAAAATCGAGCACTGTCCCTGTTTCAACCATTGCGCGAGTAAGATAGTACAATTCATCCGGTGTAAAACCATCCTTGAATCCTGCGGCGACAAAATATGCGGTCAGCACGTCGCCTAGGCGCTCGTGGGCGATCTCATCCATGAGGGTATATATTTCCTTATAATTCAATTGTCGTCCTTTCAGTTTTTTCTTTATGGCATCAACGGCATGGATATAATTGGTTCGGTCGTTCATATTATTCGACTCCCTTATAAATTTCAACTATTTTTTGCTGGTATTCACGTGTTTTTATAAGCATTTTTGTGATGATATACATTTCACGGATATTAAAAATCCATGATAAGAAAAGATATGTAGAAAGATAAAATAATCCGGCAACAACTAAAAGCAAAAATACGTTGATAGTTCTTGTTGTATCAAATATCAGTCCGTCAAGAAGTTTTATTAAAAAATAGGTGAGCACTGAAGTGTTGAATGTTGTAATTATGATTTTTAGGCTTTCCTGGAAAAATAATTTGATATCGAGTCCCTTAATTTTTTTGTAAAGCAATATGAAAAGAAAAGTTACATGCAGGCTCATGGATATTGAAAATGAAAGTGCTAGCGCCCAAACAGGAAGATGTAGTCCAACTGTAAACCAGATACTAAGTGCGGCATTTAAAGCTATAGCGACAAGGCTTATATAAAATGGTGTTTTAGTGTCAAAAACTGCGTAATAACATCGAGTAAGGAAATAATAAACCGAATGGAAAGGCAATGAAAGTGAAAAATATGAAAGAGCTTGAGCTGTAAGTACGGTGCCTTCCCAGTCAAATTTTTCACCTCCGTAAAAAAGACGCACCGTTGGTGTACGGGCAATTATGAAAAACGCACCCGCCGGAATAGTAAGAAAAAGAATATTGAGTAAGGAAGTGATAATAATATTTTTAAACTCATCGACCTTTCCGTCCTGATAAACATCTGTTAGATATGGTAATGATGCCTGACCAAAAGACATACCGATGATGGAGACGGGAAGAAGTTGCAGATGTTGGGCAAGGTAAAAAATGGTATAAGAACCCGATCCGAGTAGAGTGGCCAAGGTTAGATCAACCGTGGCATCAATTTGCGCCACAATGATAGTCATTATTCTTGGAATTGCTGTTTTAAAAAATCTTAGGGTTTCCTTGACATGATTTACGATTAGTTGATAATGAAAATCCACAGCGCGAAGGGTGGGCAATTGTATTACAAAAAAGAGTATTGCTCCCCCGATAACACCGATTATCGGGGCTAAAAGATAAAGACTGTGCGAAAAAGCAATCGTACTTACGATGATTGCGATGTTATAAATGATTGGTGCGATTGCCGGAAGAATAAAAGTTTTTTTGGCCTGGCTTATGCCAGTGAGAAAGTTCCCCAAAACCAAAAAAGGCAGTTGCCCAATAAGCAATAATCTTGAATAGTTCACGATAAGTCTTATCTTTTCGTCTGAAAATCCTGGCGTTATCAATGGCATAAGAAAAGGCAGAAAGAGAACCAAGATGAGGATACAGACAAAAAGAGTCAAGCTGACAATATTGATTATTGAAGAGATAATTGCGCCTTGCTCTTTGGATTTTTTTTGATACTCAATAAAGTAAGGAATGAAAGTAGTACTTAGTGCACCGTTTATAAGAATTTCAAATACCAGATCGGGAATACGAAACGCCGCAAAGAAAATATCAAGCTCTTCTTTAGTGAAGGCGCCGACCAAAATACGGTATCTTACAAAGCCTGCAAGGCGGGATAAAATCATCATCCAGGCAAGTATCAGAGTCGAGGCGACAATACTGGTTTGTTGAGTGAAGATGAATTCTTTAGTTCTTTTGAGTATGTTATTCATAAAGTTATCGTTCCAGATTCTGTATTATTATCGCTCGTAACCGAAAATTTACTATAAATTTACCGTTCCAGATTCTGTCGCTCGCCAGCCCCAAAAAATGTCAAAAATACCCACATTTGTTTGGGTCTCCCCGTCTCGCGACACCTGTTCCGCGATTAAAACTTAATTAATTTTGATTACTTCGTCGAGTCAGATTCGACTTCGCTCAATTTAAGCTCTGCTGTCTATCTTTCTCATTATAGTGAATTTTCTTTGAATTAGTAGTCAAAATACATACATTTCCCCTTGACTTTAGTACCAAAATGGCGAATAATGATTTAATATGGTGTATTATGGTGAATATGAAGTATCGTTAACCGCGGGAGGAAGAGTAGCTCTTCCTAAAAAAATAAGAGAAAGTTTGAAAAATAAAGAATTTGTAATTACTAAAGGAGCGGGAAACTGTTTATTAGGATATGACATACAAAGCTTCGAGAAACAGGCAAATCAGCTTTTAAATGTACCGATCCTTGAAAAAGATAATCCTGAAAATTTAAAAAAAAGAAGAGTTTTATTTTCATCAACGGTTTATTTAGAGGTTGATGATCAAGGACGAGCAGTTTTACCTAAAAATTTACGGGAATTTGCCGCACTTTCAAAAAAAGCTGTCATAGCAGGAATAGGAGACCATTTTGAGATTTGGGACAAATCACTTTGGGTCAAATATCTCAGTGAAGTTTCCGCCAAAGGCGGATCAGCCAATGGCTGAAAAAGTTAATATGCACAATAGTGTTTTTTTAAAAGAAGCTGTTGATGCACTTTCCGTCAAAAATGACGGCAGGTATATCGATGCGACTTATGGTGTAGGTGGACACACTGCGGAGATTTTGAGACGAGGAGGAAAGGTCTTAGCAATAGATCTTGATCCGGCAGTAAGTTCGCGAAATGCAAATCAACTAATCGTAATTGGAAATTTCTCAGAAATAAAAGAGATCGCAAAAGCAAATAAATGGATTCCTGTTGATGGAGTGATTTTTGATCTCGGATTATCTATGGATCAACTTGAAAACTCAGGAAAAGGTCTTTCATACAGGAAAGACGACGAAGAACTCGACATGAGATTATCAGGCTCTGGAATAAAAGCATCGGAAGTGTTAAATACTTATTCTGAAGAGGAATTGGAAGAACTGATACCAAGATATTCTGAAGAAATCATGTCATTAAAAATTGTGAGAAAGATATTTGCGATAAGGAAAAATCATCCTTTTAAAACAGTTTCGGATTTGAAGAAAGTTATAGAAAGCGTGATTGGTAGAAGTTCTTATGATGTATACGCAAGAATTTTTCAAGCTTTGCGGATCATTGTAAATGACGAAATCAACAATTTAAGAAAAGGTTTGACGGGGGCTTTTGAAATTATAAATCCGGGCGGAAAGATTGTCGTGATCACGTTCCATTCAATAGAGGATCGTGAAGTGAAGAGAATTGTTGCAAATTGGGAGAATGCGATCGAAACAAGAATTGATGTTAAAAGGCAGCGAGCCCTTGCCCCATATGAAAAATCGGCTAGGCTCAGAGTCATACAAAAACAATGAAAATTACAGCTAATAAAATTTTTTCAATATTGTGTATTGTGCTCGTGCTTGTCAATGTTTATATTTTGGTTAAGGGAATAGCACTTTCTGAAGACATTTCATTTTATGAAAAAGAACTTGTACGTCTAAAGCAGGAAAATATCGAATTTGAACAAAAAATCTATGCACTCGAATCGATTACAAAGACAGCTTCAATGGGAGCTACTCTCGATTTTGGTAAATACAATGAGCCGATATTTACCGATAAACCGCAATACGCTTTCAAAAAATAACGATTATGAGTAAGATGCGATTATTGCTTTACATTTTTATATTTTCTCTAGTAGTTATCGTCGGAAGGTTGTTTTTGATACAGATTCTTTTTGCCAATGCTTATTCAGCCGATTACACGACTACAGAAAAAATCGCGGCAGAACGTGGGAAAGTGCTTGACCGAAATCATGATCCGATAGCCATAAACCAAACAAAATATCAATTATTTGCCAAGCCTCAGGAAATAAAAAATAGGGATGAGGTTGTTGAAAAAATCGATGAAAATCTGCATATTGGTGAGGCGACGATAAGTGCCCGTATCGATGAATCAAAAAATTGGGCAGTGGTCGCCAATAATATCGAAAAAGAAAAAAAAGAGGAACTTGAAGCGCTTTCAATTCCTGGGCTTGGTTTTGAGCCTCAGCGTGAACGATTTTATCCAGAAGCCTCGCTTGCTGCACATTTAATTGGATTTGTAGGAAAAAATGAAAATGGAGAACAAGTTGGATATTTCGGAGTGGAAGGTTATTACGATCGAGATCTTGCCGGATTGTCGGGAGTACTTAAATCTGAACGTGATCTATTTGATCGGCCAATTTTCAGTGGTGATCAGGAAAAAGTGCCTGCGCAGGACGGTCGCACTGTGATACTCACAATTGATAAATCCGTACAACTGATCATTAAAAAAAATTTGGAAGACGCCGTGGAGCAATATAAAGCAAAAGCGGGTTGTGTCATCGCAGTCAATCCCAAAACTATGGAAGTGCTTGGACTATCTTGTCTTCCTGATTTCGATCCGGCCGATTATTACGATTTTTCCGAAGATGTGTTTGCAAACTGGACAATCTCAAGCGGTTATGAGCCGGGCTCCACTTTCAAAC
Source organism: uncultured Gammaproteobacteria bacterium (assembly GCA_964398125.1). GTDB lineage: Bacteria > Patescibacteriota > Microgenomatia > UBA1406 > GWC2-37-13 > CAYNLS01. Next base: position 2,291 of record CAYNLS010000044.1, on the reverse strand, counting down.
CGCTCGTCATGGCCGCGGCAATTGAAGAAAATGCTTTAAAACCCAACGATCCATTCAATGAAGATGGCCCTGCCGAGTTTAGCGGATATACTATACGAAACTGGAATGATAAGTATGAAGGAAAGATGGATATCACTAGGATTTTGGAAAAATCCTCAAATGTCGGGATGACTTATGTCGGCAGCAAACTTGGCAAAGAAAAATTATATGACTACATCACTAAATACGGTTTCGGAGATTACACAAATATTGATCTGCAAGGCGAAGCAAAAGGAGAATTCCGCCCAATTGAGTCGTGGTACCCGATCGACACGGCCACACACAGTTTTGGTCAGGGAATATCGGTGACTGCGATCCAACTTGTGCGAGCATTTTCTGCAGTGATTAACGGAGGTTATCTGATGAGGCCATATGTCGTCAAAGAGGTCATTGATGAAACCGGTAAAAAAGAGCGTGAACCGCAAATGCAACGCCGTGTTTTAAGTGACAGAACTTCTGCTATTATGCGGAAAATGTTGGTTTCTACAGTAGCCCATGCTGAAGCAAAATGGGATATACCGAATGGTTTTACCTTTGGCGGTAAAACAGGTACAGCTCAAATAGCTCTCGGAGGTAAGTATGATACATCAAAAACAATTGCATCTTTTATAGGTTTCGCACCGGCTGATGATCCGGCATTTTTGATCTTGGTCGTAATTCGCGAGCCTGGAGTCTCAAGTTGGGGATCAGAGACAGCTGCACCACTTTTTTTCAAAATAGCAAAGGAGCTTCTGGTTTACTATAATATACCTCCAGATAAGTAATTTTCATAAATATGAGTGATTTTGTACAAAAATTAAAAAACAATGCGCATTTTCTTATCGCGACCTTTGCCAATATTTGGTACGGGTTTCCCAGTAAAAAACTCAAAATCATAGGTGTGACCGGTACCGATGGCAAAACAACTACATCGTCACTCATTTATCACATCTTGATTAGCACAAAAAAGAAAGCTTCGCTCATCACCTCAGTTTCCGCAATCATCGGTGAAACCTCTTATGACACCGGATTTCATGTGACTACTCCGTCACCATTTGCGGTGCAAGGATATTTAAAAAAAGCTATCGATGACGGATCAGAATATTTTGTTCTTGAAACCACTTCCCACGCTCTTGATCAATATCGTGTTTACGGCGTCCAATATCAAATTGGACTTCTCACAAACATTACCCACGAACATCTTCAATATCATAAAACTTATGAAAAATATGTCAGTGCAAAAGCAAAATTGATGAAATGGTCAAAACTGGCAATCATGAATCGTGACGACAAATCCTACGAGATAATTCATAAACTTGGCCATTCAAACTGAAAAACTTATCGACTGAAGAACGAGGCAGATTACAATTTGGATATTGCAAAAAAAACAGGCATAGATCTTGCTCAATTTAATAAATACAATTATCTTGGTGCCTACGCCGTTTGTCATGAACTAGGCTTATCGGACGAAGAGATATTCAGCGCGATGAAAACTTTCAAGTTACCAAAAGGTCGAATGGAGGTCGTATATACAAACGGGTTTAAAGTGATCATCGATTTTGCCCACACTCCAAATGGTTTACATGAAGCATTAAATGCGATAAGACAACAATATAAACCGGCAAAAATTATTCATGTTTTTGGAGCCGCGGCATTTCGCGATGATGCCAAACGTCC
>CAYNLS010000044.1:0-586 GCA_964398125.1 uncultured Gammaproteobacteria bacterium | reverse complement strand
ATGGGTGATGAAAGTGGTTCACATGCCGACACAACTATCTTAACAGAAGAAGATTATCGCACCGAAGATCCTCAAAAAATATGCAGCGATATTGCAGTCGGGTTATATAAAAATGAGTTTACTAAAGTAGAAAACAATGAGTATAACGGTGCTAAAAAGACTTTCACTGTGATAATTGACAGAAAACAAGCCGTTGAAAAGGCCATAAGTATTGTACAACCAAACGATTTGATTGTGCTTACTGGCAAAGGTCATGAACAGAGTCTCTGCCGTGGAACAAAAGAATATCCGTGGGATGATAAAAAGGCAGTGTTAGAAAGTATTAGTAAAACGCATAAATGATTTTATATGACGATAAAAATTCAGTTTTCTTATCTAGTTTAATATCCCAATCTTCCATTAAGCACGGTTTTGGGACAAAGGATTTTAATTTATCTTCTTTAAAAAATTATATTCATCCAAAACAAACACATTCCGATAATATCGTCGTTATTGACGAAACAAATGAAAAGTCAGTAAATATTGAAAACTGTGACGGACTTATAACAAAGAAAAAAAATACTGCTTTGACGGTCATCACCGCAGA
>CAYNLS010000043.1:4385-8217 GCA_964398125.1 uncultured Gammaproteobacteria bacterium | reverse complement strand
TTTGTAAAATCATCAATTGTGATTTTTATATTAGCTTCATGAGCTATAGCAATTAAATGCAACACGGCATTTGTCGAGCCTCCGAGTGCCTGCATAAGAACAATTGCGTTTTCAAAAGATTCTCGACTTAATATATCGCGGACTCTTATTTCTCTTCGCATTAATTCAAATAATGCTTTAACTGTATCTTTACAATCCTGTCGTTTTTTTTCAGAAATCTGATTGTTGCGATTTACTGCAGGATGTGATGAGCTTCCAGGAATACTCATACCCAGTGCTTCGATTGCCGAGGCCATTGTGTTTGCAGTATACATACCGCCGCATGCTCCACAACCCGGACAAGAACGACCTTCGACTTCATTAAATTCTGAAGGACTTATTTTACCAGCGCTATATTTTCCGACTGCTTCAAAGACGCTGACAATATTTAAATCTTTGTTTTCATATCGACCTGGAAGAATCGTACCACCGTACAATGTGATACCGATGACATTGTTTCTTGCAAGTGGCATAAGAGAAGCTGGAATAGTTTTGTCACAACCTGAAAGCGCGATGGTTCCATCAGACATGTAAGCTTCTTGCATCATCTCTATGGAATCCGCAATGATTTCACGAGAAACAAGTGAATATTTCATTCCCTCAGTTCCCATGGTTTCGCCATCGGTTACAACAGGGGTGCCGAAAATAAAAGGTTTACCTTCAAGTTTTTCAATTTCATGTTCTACTATTTCACCAAGCTCGTGAAGATGCGCATTGCAAGGAGTGATATCTGTGTATGGAGCCGCAACAGCAACAAGTGGTTTTTCAAAATCTGCATCAGTATATCCGACACCACGCATCATTGCCCGAGCCGGTGCTCTTTTGACCCATTCCCCGACATCGGTCATATCACCGGTCAGTGCAAAACTTCGTCTTTTTAAATCTGCAGTTGCAATATTGTTACCGCAACTACAACCTTCACAATTACAATCTTCCATATGAATTTACACTAAATAATCGTACAATAAATCTGAATTAGTAATTTTTCTATAATTCAATTCTATCTCCTTCATGCGATTTAAAAGTGGCTGCAAATCTTTTCTGTCTCGCAGTTCTATACCTACAAGTGCCGGTCCTTTTTCTTTATTCGTTTTCTTTATGTACTCAAATCTTACAATATCATCTGTTGGACTAAGTGCCTGATCTACAAATTTTCGAAGCTGCCCTGGTTTTTGTGCAAATTCAATGATGAAATAATGTTTTCGTCCCTGATAAACCAAACTTTTCTCCATGATTTCAGGGTATCTCAAGATATCATTATTTCCCCCACTGATTATACAGACTACAGTTTTTCCTTTTATATCTTTTGCGATATCATAAAGCGATGCTATAGCCAAAGCTCCTGCTGGTTCAGCAATGATTCCTTCGTTTTGATAAAGTTCAATCATCGTCATACAATCTTTTCCTGATGGAATACGGATAACTTTTTCCAAATTTTTTTTGCAAATTTTAAAAGTTAAATCACCAACTGTTTTAACTGCAGCTCCATCAACAAAAGTTTCAATTTTTTCCAATGTGACGACTTTTCCATTTTTTAAAGCTTCATACATACTAGCAGCTCCATCTGGTTCGACACCGATACACTTAATATTTTTATTTTTTTCCTTTAAGTAAGTCGAAATTCCGGAAATCAATCCTCCTCCTCCAATTGCGGCTATTAAATAATCTATTTTCCCATCAAGCTTTTCATAAATTTCTTTTCCGATCGTACCTTGTCCTGCAATTGTGAGTGGATCATTAAACGGATGGACATATATCATGTTATTTTCTTTCGCGTAAACCTGGGAGGCGATGCTAGCATCGTCAAAGGTATTTCCGACAAGTTTTATCTCTACATATCCGTCTCCAAAATGCTGGACTTTTTCAATTTTCTGGTTTGGTGTGACCACCGGCATAAAGATCACTCCATGAATCTTTAGGGCATTGCAGCTATATGCTACTCCTTGAGCGTGATTTCCGGCACTGGCACATACAACTCCCCGTTTTTTTTCCTCTTTTGAAAGATTGACCATTTTGTTATATGCTCCACGTATTTTGAAAGAACGAACTTCTTGAATATCTTCACGCTTAATATAAATGTCTGCCTTATATTTTTTTGATAATCTTTTTGAATATTGAAGTGGTGTACGAATCACGACATCTTGTAAACTTTTTTCCGCTTCTTCAATATCTTTTATTGTGAGTGTATTTTTCATTAGTAATTAGTAATTCGTAATTGGTGATTAAATAATTTTATTTAAAACATCAATATAGGCTTTCACTGAAGCCACTACAATATCGGTATCTGCACCAAATCCGTAGTACATATTATTTTTATATTTAACCTGCAAATGTACTTTACCAATATCATCACTTCCCTCTGTGATCGCTTGCACCAAAAACTCTTCAAGATCCAGTTTCTTCTTGACAATTTTATCAACTGCTTTAAATGCGGCATCAACAGGGCCATTGCCATTTGCTGCAACTAAATATTCCTTATCATGCACTTTTAATTTCACGGTCGCCATAGGTTTTATCGGAGTTCCACAAACTACTTCTAAAAGTTCTAGCTGTATGCCTTTTGTTTCCGATTTTTCGCCAACAAGTATATGTAGATCGTTGTCATTAATATCTTTTTTCTTATCTGCAAGTTCAAGAAATTTTTTATAAATCTTGGCAAGTTCTTTTTCTGAAAGTGAATAACCCAAACGCTTCAGATGATGCTGTAAGGCGGCTCTTCCCGATCTTGCAGTAAGAATTATTGAAGACGTGGGAATGCCGACATCTTTTGGATTGATGATTTCATAATTTTCTCGATCCTTTAAAACTCCGTCTTGATGTATACCTGAAGAATGAGCAAAAGCATTTCTTCCGACAATGGCTTTGTTTGGTTGAATGGGCATTCGCATAAGATTTGAAACCAAACGACTCGTTGGAAAAATTTTCTTTGTATTAATATTCGTTTCATATCCAAGTTTGTGAGTTTTTATGATCATTACAACTTCTTCGAGTGAAGTATTACCCGCTCGCTCTCCAATACCGTTCATCGTGACTTCAACCTGTCGAGCACCATTTTGGATTCCTTCGATAGAATTGGCAGTTGCCAAACCTAAATCATTATGACAATGAACAGAGATTATTGCCTTATCAACATTAGGTACATTGTTCATCAAATATTTTATTTTTTCGCCAAATGTTGATGGCAGATTGTATCCGGTTGTATCTGGAATGTTGACCACTGTTGCACCGGCTGCGATCACCGATTCAACCATCTTTGCCAAAAATTCAAGATCGGCGCGTCCTGCGTCTTCCGCATAAAATTCCACGTCATCAACAAATTTTCTTGAGTATTTAACTGCTTCGACTGCGCGGTTTAAAATATCTTCTCGGGTAGATTTAAATTTATATTTTATGTGAATATCCGAGGCACCAATGCCAGTATGTATTCTCTTTCTTTTTGCATATTTTAGTGATTCGGCCGCAGCATCGATATCGCCTTTAACGGCTCTTGTAAGTGCGCAAATCACAGGATCTTTCACGGCTTTTGAAATTTCAATTACCGATTGGAAATCACCGGGTGATGAAATAGGAAATCCGGCTTCGATGATGTCGACTCCAAGAGATTCAAGAGCGCGGGCGATCTCAATTTTCTCAACTGTATTAAGTTGACATCCGGGAACCTGTTCGCCATCCCTTAAAGTTGTGTCAAAAATGTGTATGCGATTTTTCATATTATTTAAAAACTACAATACGACCTGATCTAACAAATTCTTTAATGCCAAAAGGTCTAAGTAATTCATGAAGAGAAGCTATT
>CAYNLS010000043.1:0-4375 GCA_964398125.1 uncultured Gammaproteobacteria bacterium | reverse complement strand
ATGTGTACCAGTTGTTCTATTTCACGTCGTCTTTCAAGATTTTTCGCTGTGATTTTTATAAGCGCAATTTCTTTAATGATCAAACTTTGGTCAAGACTGTCTATGACTTTTACTATTTCAATGATGCGATACAACTGTTTGACAAGTTTTTCAACAAGTAATGGTTCCGCACGAACCAGAATCGTAAATCTTGACTGTCCGGCGTGTTCAATCTCGGAGACTGTAAGACTTTCAATATTTACTTTTCGTCGCAAAAATAAATCGGCGATTCTATACAAAACACCTGGACGATTTTCCGCAATAGCCGTAATAGTATAATTTTGTTTCATATTTTTATTCCAATCTGACTTCTTCAACTGACGCACCTGTGGAAATCATCGGAAAAACGTTTTGTTCTTTTTCCACTTTAATATCCAATAAATATGGTTTTTTTGACTTGAGCATTCTTTTTAAAGCAGCTTCCAGTTCTTCTCGTTTCTCAACTTTTTCTGCTTCAAGATAAAATCCTTTGGCGACTGCGACAAAATCGGGATTTTTTAAATCCACCATCGAATATCTCTTTTCAAAAAACATTTGCTGCCATTGACGAACCATTCCCAAATAATCATTATTTAAAATCACAATTTTTACCGGTAACTTTTCTTGGGCCAAAGTAGCAAGTTCCTGAATGTTCATTTGAATTCCTCCGTCTCCAGTGATACAAATCACTTCACGTTTCGGCCCAGCATACCCTCCGAATCGGAGGGCATATTTTGCTCCCATGGCCGCCGGTAATCCGAAACCCATCGTCCCCATACCTCCGGACGACAGAAAACTATTCGGTTTTGTAAATTTTGCATAACGTGCAGCCATCATCTGATGCTGTCCGACATCAGCCACTATGATCGCTTCTCCACGAGTCAAATCATTTATTTTAGATATTGCTTCGCCCATCTTTATTTTTCCTTTTTTCGGATTGCATTCATTTTCAATGACTTTTTTTTCTTCAATTTTGTAGCATTTTTGAAATTCGTTTACCCATGCTTTATGGTTATTGTTTTTAATAGCTTTTTCAAGAGCTTGTAAAGCGAGTTTAGCATCGGCAACAATCGGTATTTCCGTTTTTACATTTTTATTGAGTTCTGCCGGATCAATATCTATATGTATGATCTTTGCGTCTGGTAAGTAATCATTTAGACGTCCGGTGACTCGGTCATCAAAACGCATACCGACTGCGAGTACAACGTCTGCTTTGTTTGATAAAAAGTTTGGGCCATAATTTCCGTGCATGCCTAAAAATCCGACGTACAATGGATGTGTACTTGGAAAAATGGAAATACCGTGTAAAGTTTGAGCAACAGGAATTCCCCCTTTTTCTGCAAGTTTGATAAGATCTTTTTCGGCTTTGGCAATGATCACACCGTGGCCAGCGAGAATATATGGACGTTTAGATTTATCCAATAAATTCGCAGCCAGTTCTATTTGTTTTGGATGAGGATGTGTAGTCGGTTGATAACTTTCCATCTTCACTTCTTTAGGATATGAAAAATCAAATGTCGCAAACTGCGCATCTTTTGTAATATCGATAAGTACCGGTCCTGGGCGTCCGGTTTTTGCTATATGAAATGCTTTAGCAAAAACCTCGGGTATTTCATTGGGGTCGGTGATTTGATAATTCCATTTTGTGATTGGAGCCGTGATTCCAATGACATCTGCTTCTTGAAATGCATCTGATCCAACCAAATGACTCGCCACTTGTCCGGTTATGCAAACAATCGGCACCGAATCCATCATGGCGTCGGCGATTCCGGTGACCAAATTGGTAGCGCCCGGACCAGATGTTGCAAGACAAACTCCGGGTTCACCGGTGATACGACCATAACCTTCAGCTGCATGAGCTGCTCCTTGTTCATGTCGCACAAGTACGTGTTTGATTCTGTCCATATAATCATACAGTGCATCATAAACGGGCATGATTGCGCCTCCGGGATAACCGAATATTACTTTGACGTTTTCTTTCAGCAATGATTCCATCACTCCTTGTGACCCGGTCATTTTCATACTAAAAATTCATTTATATTTCTAAAATTAGTCGAGTGAAGATACCCTTTTATGGGTATCGATCGAGACTTGTTTTAAATCTTAACTTTAGTGCACCAGTTTTCATATTTCTTCACATTTCCACGGACTACTTTAAAAAATAAATCCTGAAGCTTGCCGGCAATCGGTCCTCTTTTTCCATCACCGACATTTCTATGATCAATTTTCTGGATCCAGGAAATTTGAGCGCCAGTTCCAGAAAAAAATGCTTCATCAGCAATATAAAGTTCGCTTCTATCTATAGATCTTTCTTCAACAGGAATTTTTAAATCTTTGGCAAGTTGTATGACACTTCGACGAGTGATACCTTCAAGAATATCATCCGATTTTGAAGTAGTAATAAGTACTCCGTCGCGAACAATAAATAAATTCATCGCCGATCCTTCAGCAACATGTCCGTTTTCAGAAAGAAATATCGCTTCATCGTGGCCACCCAAAGTTGCTTCACGTTTTGCAAGTGCGGAATTTATATATGATCCAGTGATTTTTGCCCGTGATGGAATGGCATTATCCGAGACGCGACGCCATGACGAAACTATTACAGAAATCCCTTTGTCTGTCGGCAAATAATCGCCAAGTGGCATCATATACATCGCGAAATCGAAAATATGATCACGATCAAGATTGGGTGATAAATTTGGACTACCTGCATATCCAAAAGGACGAAAATATGTATCCGTGCTTGGTTTATTTTTCTTGACTAAATCAAGTGTAATTTTTTTAAGTTGAGCAGCATCATATGGTATTTCGACTCCAATGATTCTGAATGATTGTAAAAATCTTTTGAAATGATCATCTAGTCTGAAAAGTGAAAGGAACTTTTTTTCTTTATTGTAATATCCTCTTATTCCGCCAAAAACTCCAGTGCCGTATTGCAAGGCATTGGTCATGATAGATACTTTGGCATCTTCGATGCGGACGACTTTACCCTGAAAAAACGAGTAAGGAAAGGGACTGGTTTGAAGGTGTGCCATATATTTAATTAAAAAATGATAATTCGGCCATAGGCCGATCGTCCTTTGGACGAAAAAAACCCCGCTTCTTGCGGGGTGCTTATCATCATATCAAGCCTCCTCCGCTTTTAGCGGTTAATAAGGAGGACGATAATGTATGATGACAATATGTGCATTATTTGAATATTATATCTATCGGATTATATTTTTGCAATAGATACATTTCGGAGCATAGAGTCAAGAATATCCGATCCATACTTTTCAAGCAGATTTTTAGCCAATATATAAGCTAACATTGCCTCAGAAATCACTCCACCTCTTGGCACCACACAAATGTCCGATCTCTCAACAGTCGCTTTCACTTGTTTTTTTGTGATAATATCGACAGTATTCATTGGTTTGTACAAAGTCGAAATTGGTTTATGATAAACTCGCGCAACTACCGGCATACCATTTGTCATCCCGCCTTCGATACCGCCAGCACGATTGGTTTTTCTGTAATATCCGCTCGTGTCATTCTGAGCGAAGCGAAGAATCTCGTCCAAAGGGTGACTAATATCGGGATCCTTCGGCTCGACCTCAGGATGACGATAAAAAATTTCGTCGTGAACATCAGAACCAAATTTTGAAGCATTTTCCACACCACTCCCTATCTCAACAGCTTTCACTGAAGGAATACTCATCAAAGCTTGGCCAATTTGTCCGTCAATTTTTCTGTCCCAATGGACATAACTCCCTAAACCAACTGGTACATTTATTGCCCAAACTTCAACCACTCCACCCAAGGTATTCATTTCTTTTCGAGTTTTTTCGATGAGCTCTTTCATTTTTTTAGAAGTTTCTGGATCGACTGAGCGAATCTCAGGATCATTTTCATAAGTTTTTTTGATGTCATCAAATGTATATTCTTTTTCCACTTTTACGTTTCCGATTTGTAAAGTATGACTGGCGATTTCGATTTTAAACTGTGATAAAAATTGTTTGAAGATTGCGCCTGCGGCAACACGTGCGGTAGTTTCGCGGGCTGAAGCTCGTTCTAAAACATTTCGTAGATCATCAAATCCATATTTTTGAACACCAGCTAAATCGGCATGACCTGGTCGTGGTTCGGTAACTCTCGCGGAATTAACAACTGATTCTGGTTGTGGATCGATACTCATTTTGTCTCCCCAGTTTTTATAATCTTTGTTTTCGATCATCATCCCAATCGGACTACCAATTGTTTTTCCAAATCTGATTCCCGACATTACTTCTACCTTATCTTCTTCGATAAGCATTCTTCCACCTGCCCCTGCGCCTTTCATCCGTTTTTTCATTTCGAAAGAAATAAATTCTTAGAAAAC
>CAYNLS010000042.1:593-8742 GCA_964398125.1 uncultured Gammaproteobacteria bacterium | reverse complement strand
TCCTGTCGGTTTATGAGTAAGTCTCACTGCTGTGGCGACTTTATTGACGTTTTGTCCTCCATGTCCACCTGCGCGGTAAAATTGCCAGTCAAGATCACCCTGATTTAATTGTATTGAATATTGCGAAATCTGCGGTGTTACCAATATTACTGCTGTTGATGTGTGAATTCGACCCTTCCTTTCGGTTGTCGGTATGCGCTGCACACGATGTACGCCTGTTTCGTACTTAAAATAATTAAATGCGCTTTCACCTTTGATGCGGACAATGGTTTCCTCAAGATAAGTCGCGGTCATCAAATGTTTTTGCGCAAATCTGATATACGAAAGTAAAAGTTCCCGTCCCCAGAGCTTGGATTCATCACCACCGGCGCCAGGTAAGGCTTCGATCACGACAATGTTTGGATTTATTTGCATAAGAGAAGAATTATAACTTAACTTGTAGAAAATTCATTTACATCTTTAAGTTTTTTTTCTTCACCAGTTTTCATATTTTTTACTTTGAAACTTCCTTCTTTTACTTCCTCATCACCGATGATTATCACAAAAGGTATTTTTTTATCGTCTGCATATTTCATTTGTTTTCCAAGTTTTTGTTCGGAATCAGGATAAATATCTACTGCAATTCCTTTTTCTCGAAGTTTTCTTGCACAATCAATAGATTTATCTAATAGTGATGAATTAAAAACAGTCACCAGAACTTCCGCAGTCGAATTTTTTTCAGGTAAAAGTCCAAGTTGTTTGGCAGCTTCAAAGGTGCGATCAAATCCGACCGCAAAACCAGTTGCCGGTATTTTAATTCCACCAATTGATTCGATCAGATTATCATATCTTTCTCCGCCAAGGACAGAACCTGAAGAATATTCTGGTATGACCACTTCCCAGATTGGCCCAGATGAATACGCAAATGAACGGGCAATACTTGGATCAAAAGCATACCAAGTTTCGTCATAGCCCATGGATTTCAGATAATTTAATATCACATTTATAGTTTCATTAGGTTTGATATTTTTTATTGAAGATAAATATTCTCTAGCATTGTTTAAATCTATTCCTTTTCCTTCCATTTCTTTTAAGGCGCCCTCTTCACCAATTTTTTTCAGTTTATCGATTGCGACAATCGCTTCATAAGGAATATTTTTGAGAAGAGCGCGATCATTTATTAGCACTTTTGCGCTTTTAAAGCCGAGCATTTTATAAATTTCAAGACTTAGGGCTATGACTTGTGCATCGGCAACAGGTGAGGAAATACCAAAAATATCAGCATCAGCTTGCAAAAATTCACGATATCTACCGGCCTGTGGTTTTTCCGCACGATAAACGGTGCCGATTTGATAGCGTTTAAATGGAAGCTTGATATCATTACGATACTGCGCTACTATACGAGCCGTTGGCACAGTTTGATCATAACGAAGTGCGACTTCACGACTACCTTGATCGGTAAATTTAAAAAAAAGTTTTTCGTCTTCGCCAATTTGTCCTTTAAAAAGTTCTGCATATTCAAGAACAGGAGATTCAAGAGGCTCAAATCCCCACTGTTCAAATAATGATTGAATTTTTTCAATAAGAAATTGACGTTGTCTCACCTCATTTGGTAAAAAATCACGAAAGCCTTTTAGTGTTTGAAGTTGTTGCATATCAGCCGCTAAATCCTTCCAAAGTTAAGGTAATTGTTAACATTTCGTCGTCTCTCCATACTTTAAGACTCACATTTTCACCAATATTTTTTTCATTGATGATTTTTGCCAGACTTTCATCGTCTTCACCGCTAAGCTTTTTTCCGTCGATTTCCGTGATGATATCATTGGCTTTGACACCTGCCTTTTCTGCTGGAGAATTTTCAACAATGGATTCTACATATGCTCCTTCAACAACATTGTTTAATATTGCAGTTCGACTGTCAACGATCGTATAACGCACGGCAATATATGGACGTTCAAAATTACTGCCGCGATCTTTAAATGATTTTATTAAATCTTTTATGACATTGATCGGTATCGCAAAACCTAAGTTTTGACCCCCTCCAGCAATGGCCGTATTTACACCAACTGCCTGACCTGATGAATTCAAAAGCGGACCTCCAGAGTTTCCCGGGCTTATGGCGGCGTCAGTTTGGATCACATTATCAAGTTCCTCCACAAATCCTTCATAGGGAGAGCCTGCGGTGATGCCACGACCAAGTCCGGAAACTACACCGACCGTGACCGTGTTTTGAAACTCACCAAGCGGTGTACCGATCGCGATCGCCATCTGACCCAATTTCATTTTGGTCGAATCACCAAGAGGCAAAGGTTTGAGATTTTGCGCATTTATTTTTACAATCGCAAGATCGTTCAAAGGATCACGATAAATTTGTTCTATGTCATACTCAGTGCCATCATTCGTCAATACAGTGTAAGCCGCTTCAGTATCAAGAACTACATGTTTATTGGTGATTATCAAACCATCTTCAGAAACAATAAAACCGCTTCCGATATTTTGCTCAATAGTACGTTCGTTGCCCGGAGCGAAATTAAATGGATCTAGCGGATTGAATTCTACCCTATTATCTGTCGTGGTTTTTGAAATACCGATCGTCACTACAGAAGGCAAAGTATTTTCAACTGCTTTTGTGACCACAGACTCTTGATAAACCACTCCTTGTGGCAGCAATGAATCTTCGGATTCTCCTGCCGATGGAAAAAAATTCCATGAAAAAAAATTATCCTTGTTCTGACGATATTGCTGCGCTACAGCCACAGTCAAAATGAGCACTGCAATAAGTATAAATAGCGTTTTGAGATTGAACTTATACCCGTTCATAGATTTCTATTATACTACTATTTTAAGGTAGGTTATTTTGTGAGCTCCTGGACTGCAGTTTTTAATTGTTTGTCTGTGTCATTTGTTATTGTGTTACCTTCGTCAACCGTATTTTCCACCTTTATTTCCGGTTCTATGCCTGTGCCATTGATCCAATCTCCATTTGGTAAAATCCATTTTGCTATAGTCACATGCAATCCGGCTCCCGAATTCAGATCAAGTGCTTCCTGGACAGAACCTTTTCCAAATGATTTCATGCCGACCAATTTGACTCTTTCATGATCGCGAAGTGCTCCTGCCAATATTTCCGATGCCGATGCAGATCCTTGATCAATTATGACAACAAGTGGAATATCAAGAAGTTTACCTTGGCGTTTTACTTTATAAACTTGGCTGTCAAGATCGGTCATTTCTTGAGTTACCACCGTCGAACCTTGATCCAGAAATTCAGACGCGATATATACAGCCCCTTCCAAATAACCACCAGGATTTCCACGAACATCCAAAACCATACCGGATATTTGTTTATTATTCCACCTTTCGGCTATCGTATCGATATTTTTATCCCATTCTTCATTTGTATTATCACCAAACTGATTTAGCTTCAGATGAGCGACCGATTTACCATTATCATTTTCAAATGAGAGTTCAATTGATGGTACGTTTATCTCATTTCGAGTGATGGCCACATCCTTTTCTGCGCCTGCTCGTTCGATTGTGAGAGTCACTTTAGTACCTTTTTCACCTCTAATTTTTGAAACCGTTTGAGTGAGAGTCCAATCTTTTGTTGACTCTCCGTCAACTTTGATCACGAAATCCCCGGCTCTAAGTCCAGCTTGTTCAGCCGGAGAATTTTTTAAAGGCGATATCACCACAATGCGATTTTCCTTAAGACCAAGCTGAGCGCCAATTCCTTGAAATTTTCCACCAAGTTCGTCTTTAGTTTGTTTGTTTTCATCGGGTGTCAGGAAAAAAGTATAAGGATCGCCAAGTGAAGCCACCATGCCTTTTATCGAACCGTAAAACATTTTTTGTGGATCAAGTTTGGTTTCATCGATATATTTTTGTTCAACCTTTTCCCATGTTTCCCAAAAAAGACTAAAATCTATGTTTTTATTCTTATCGTTTTTGATGACCGGAGCGTTGGCATTAAATATTGTATAAGTATATTGTTCACGGGCATTGCGTTTGATATTCCATTCGGCGTATTTATATCCTGATCCAAAAAGCAGGATTGCAATAGCTACATAAAGAAGATAATTTGTGATATTTTTTATACGCATTTTATATATGATAGTAAAGATTATTTATTCGTAAAAGTAAATAGACTTTTTATCAACTCCCATAATGCAAAAAGGATAACGCTCTTTCTGAATATGTTCAAAATCATCACCGTTTTGGAGAATGATCTGTCGTAAATTTATATTTTGTGAATTATTATGCGTGATAAATGCACGGGCACCCAACGTCTCGATTTTGGATTGATCCATAGGATTGATACTCACTCCAAAAATACATTTTTGTGCAATATTTTCTTCGGTTAACGGAGTATTGATCTCGTTAATATAATATACGGGTCCGCCGATATAATGTGCGGTTTCACGAGTATCAAATTTATGTGACTGTTTTACTTTTACTTCTATATGATCGTCCATGATCGCATCTACTTGTCCTTTAAAAAAACACATGGTTACTTTAGAATCTTCACTGTCAAGTTCGAGTGTTATGTTGCCTAAATTATGATCTATTTCTTTAATGACACCGCTTACGGCACTAAGATATTGCTTAGTGGAAAACATTGCCTGGTATTCAGCTAAAAGATCACCTTTTTTTACCGTATCACCTACAACCTTTTTTAATACAATAAATATTTTTTCAGGTTTAAATCCAAGTATTTCTGCAAGTGGAATACGTGTCATCTTTTTTCCTTTTGAGCGATGAAATGGTGTTTCAAGATCGACAGTCTGCCCAGATTTGATAAGAAGCTCGGAATTTTTTGGAAATTTTACCGGAATTTTCATGAATGCACATTATAGCAGTTATCATCTCGTGCTTTCAATTCTAAAGAGTAAGAATTTAGATCTCTCCCTGGTATGAAGTGTAAGGAATGAGTGCCAGATAACGGGCATACTTTACTTGTTTGGACAAATTTCTCTGATGTTTCGCACAGACATTACTGCGCTCACGACTCAGAATTTTTTTTCGGGCCGTCAAAAATTTTTCCAGATTTTCTACGTCCTTATAATCTGGATTTGTGTCGTATTTACAAAAAAAACATGAATTCATATTGATTAAATTTCTATTAAAATGGTATATCGTCAGGGTTCACATCTTCGCTTTCCTTGTCCGCCTTAGCTTTTCCTCCAGAGGCGGATCGGACTTTGGCCGAAGCGACGGCGGATTTTTCTTCCACCTTTTCTTCTTTCTTTTCTTCATTATTTTCTTTTTCCTCAGCAGACGCACTTGCTTCAGCTTCAGATTTTTGTGTCGTATCTGTTGGTCGAGCTTCAACATCTCTTTGTTCGTATCTTTTTCCGTCACTGAAAACTATGAAATCGTCAAGGACGATTTCGGTAATATGTCTTTCGAGACCTGTTTTATCCGTATATTCTCGATAAGTGATTCTTCCTTCTAGATATACTTTTCTACCTTTTGACAATAATTTTCCGCAAAGTTCAGCTAATTTTTGCCAGGCGACGATACGATGATACTGCGCTTCTTCTTTGGTTTGGCCATCTGCTGTAGTCCATGATCTATTTGTCGCTACTCCAAAAGTACAGACTGCTGTTCCTGCCGGAGTATATTTCAATTCCGGATCTCTTGTCAAATTGCCGAGTAATACTACTTTATTGATTGATCTGCTGGCCATATGTTTATTTTTTAGTATAATCTTTTTCGATAAGTAAATACCTTAGTACTATCTTATCATACTGAAGTTTTTTCTTAAATTCGGCAATGTTACTGCGGTCCATCTGGATGAACCATGTAAAATAATGCGCATCTGTTTTTTTGTTTATAGGATAAGCAAGAAGACGCTTGCCCCAACTTGTTCCGTCAAGTTTTTTTCCTTTTAAAGACTCCATCGCCTTTTCAAGCTTTTCAGTTGCAGCAGTCTCGGGGACAAGAAATGTAAATTCGTACGTATTCATATTGGTAATGCCATATAATAGTAAGAAATGGTCAAAAAATCAAGTTAAATTTTATTATTCTATCAATGAGATTAAGCAAATTGCCAATTTTGATCTTTTTATCATTTGCGATTTTGGTCTTTACAAGATTTATCGGTCTTGACTGGGGTCTCCCATATCCCATGCACCCGGATGAGCGCAATATGGTTGTGGCGATACTGGAAATGGATTGCTCCAAAGGGCCATTAATAGAATGTCTAAATCCGCACTTTTTTGCTTACGGACAGTTGCCTTTATATTTAGGTTTAATTCTTTTTCAAGTCTTACATCTAATCTTACGCGATATCCCCATATATCCTTTAGCGACGCTTTCACTTCGCATTATATCGGCATCTTTCTCGGTATTTACAGTGATTGTACTTATAAAAAGTATCAGATTATTTCAAATAAAGGATAAACTTTCACTTTTTACATTTTATCTTATGGCGACATTCACACCGGCGTTTATACAATTTGCGCATTTCGGCACCACCGAATCTATGCTGATATTTTTTTATATATACCTAATATATCTTTCACTTAAATTTATTTTGATTCCGGAGAGTATTCGAAGTTTTGCAATGGGCTCCGGCATAATTTTAGGCCTTGCACTGGGCACAAAAATCTCATCGGCAATCTTTGTAAGCATACCTGTGCTTGCGATGTTATTTAATACATTCAATGCAAGTAAAAACTCTTTTCTTCAACGATTGCTAACACTTATAAAAGGAACGTTAATATTTTCTGTAACTACGATATTATTATTTTTAATCAGTTCTCCGTTCGATCTCATCGCAGGACATGAATTTTTGGGTTCAATGCGCTATGAATCAGATGTCGGACTTGGCGTATATCGTGCATTTTATACAAGACAGTTTGATTACGCTATACCGTTATTATTTCAAAGTGTGAAAATTTTTCCTTTTGTTTTGGGAATGCCTATCTATCTTTTATTTGTTTTAGGTTTTTTACTATCACCATGGAAAAAAGAATACATTTTTTTAAGACTGCAGTTCTTAATATTCTTTATACCGACCGCGTTTTTATACGCCAAATGGACAAGATTTTTGGTACCAATATTTCCACTAATGATACTATTTGCCGGTTTGATGCTGTCACAACTTTTTAAAAAAGTCACCAGTCATAAGTTTTCTTATCGATCAACATTACTTGCAGTTGTAGCAGTGTCAATAATTCCCGGCATTGCTTATCTTACAATTTACATGTCGCCGGATGTGCGTGTTACGGCAACAGAATGGATCAATGAAAATATTGATAATAATAATTACATTCTCTCGGAAACGGCAAATGTCGTCGATATACCTATTCAAGGAAATGGTTATCGTGTAGTGTCTTTTAATTTCTATGAACTAGATAACGATTTTTTAGTTCACGAAAATCTAAAAATGCATAAATCTTTGTCTGATTATGTTTTTGTCCCGTCACGCCGGATATTTGCCAATTACACTTGTTATGAATTTGAAGAATCACTCATTAAAGTTTCAATTACTGGGTATCAAAATGATCGTTGTATAGAATTAAATAAGAAATATCCCGAAATTAATAAATATTATGATGAATTATTCAATAGTTCCAAATACGAACTCGTGCAAGAATTTAAGTCTTACCCACGAATAGAAATAGGTGGAAAAACTCTCATTACTTTCTCCGACGAAGACGCAGAGGAAACTTGGACAGTTTTTGATCATCCGGTAATACGGATTTATAAGCACATCTAAAATTGACAAGCATTTGTAGTTTTGTCATAATTAATCACGTATGAATACGCGAAACGTGGTTCTTTTTTTTGTCAGTCTGCTGGTATTTTTATTTTTAGTAAAAATCTTCGATATTTCATATCCGGTGCAAATTACAAACACAGCAAAGTCTACAGAGCTTTCAGTAGTCGGTGAAGGTAAAGTAGAGGTTGTCCCCGACGTAGCTTATGTTGATTTGGGCATAACAGTAAATAATGCCGCCACAGTGGAAGCAGCACAATCACAGATTGATAAAATCAATAATTCGATAATTGAAGCTATGACGAAGCTAAAAATTCCTAAAAAAGACATAAAGACTTCTAACTATTCTATTTATCCAAGTTATCGTTACGATGAAGGACAGGACACGATCACGGGTTACAATGGCAATGTGACAATCACCGTAAAAACAAAAGATACTCAATT